>JAGNNA010000239.1 GCA_017990895.1 Reyranella sp. | reverse complement strand
GGCATGCCCGTGCTGATCTACGACAATGCCTGCGCAGGGTCGCAGGCCTACATCCTGCTGGCGAGCGAGTTCATCCGCCGCCGGCGCCTTGCCGCAGAACAGGCGATTGCCCCATGAGTCAGCCCCCGAAACCACGTGGCCTCGGCCGCGGACTCTCCGCCCTGCTGGGTGACGACGAAGTCGCCTCCGCCGTGACGCCGCCCGCGCCTGCCGGTTCCCCGGCGCCGCCGCCGGCCCCTGCGCAAGCCGGGACCACCGAGGCCGAAGCAATGCGGCCGGCCCCTGGCAAGCTGCCGCCTCTGACTTTGCCGATCGGTCAGCTCAAGCCGGGCAAGATGCAGCCGCGGACCAGCTTCGAGGGGATCGAGATGCTGGTCGAATCGGTCCGGGAATATGGTCTTCTGCAACCGATACTTGTGCGCCCCCTGCGCGATGCGGCCGACAGCTACGAGATCATCGCCGGCGAGCGGCGCTGGCGGGCGGCGCAGAAGGCCCAACTCCACGACGTTCCCGTCGTCATCCGCACCATCGACGATCACGATGCCCTCCAGATCGGCCTCGTCGAGAACCTGCAGCGCTCCGACCTCACCGCGATCGACGAGGCGCAGGGCTACAAGCGGCTGATCGAAGATTACAGCCACACCCAGGAGGAGCTGGCACGCATGATGGGCCGAAGCAGGCCCCACATCGCCAACACGCTGCGCCTTCTCGACCTGCCACCGCCGGTTCAGGAGATGGTCCGGGACGGTGCGCTTTCTGCTGGGCAGGCCCGTACACTGATCGGTGTACCTGACCCGCAGGCCATGGCGCGGCGCGCCATTGCCGAGAAACTCTCTGTGCGGGATCTCGAGCGGATCGCCGGCGAGACCAAGACGAAGACCAAGACAGGCGGCGCCGGAAAGACCAGGGCTGGCGGCTCTACTGCTGGCGCAGCAAAGAGCGCCGACACAAAGGCGCTCGAAAGGCGCCTCGAGGAGGCGCTCGGTCTCAAGGTCGATCTCAGCTTGCGCGGCCTCGGCGAGCAGAGCGTGCTCACTCTGGAAATCCGTGACTTCGATCAGCTCGATACCGTGGTCGAGAAGCTCACGCGGCGCTGATCTCAGTTCGACGCGGCCGCGCGATTGCTCTCCGCAACCGCGGCGCGGCCCTTGTCGGCTGGCACTTCGGTCGCCGTGCAACGCGGATTGAGTGGAAGTCCCGGCCATACATCCACCTCCAGGAAGCGGATTTCGCCGGGGGCGAGATCGACAGTGGCTGCCTGGGCCGGTGCCTGCGTCAGCGGCGCATAACTCGGCACGCTGCACGTAATGATATGCCGCCCCGGTACGACGTCGGCGCGGATCCAGGTTCGGTTGGCGAGCGAGCCGATCGGCTGCTGATTGTCGCTGAGCGAGAACACGACCTCGGACCCGACAACCGAACTGCGATAGAGGTACAGGGCGGATTGACCGGGCGGTGGCGGGTCGAACCTCTTGCCGTCAGAGTTCGCGGATGGGCCAGCCATGGGAACGGAGGCGCACGCACCCAGGGAGAATGATGCCGCCAGAAGAATGCCCAATGCGCGCACGCCGAACTCCACCGTTTGAAGGCCCGTAAAAGGAAACGCGCCAGCCCAATCGTCGTTCCTTGCCGGCCTCGATGGAGGAACTTTCATCTGCTTCCTGCGTTGCGTAATCATGGCAAGTGAAACGCTGCACGAGGACCCGGCCAAGCTCGGCCCCGAGGTCATTGATCGCCATCGCGCGATCGTATCTCTCATGGAAGAACTCGAGGCGGTTGACTGGTACGACCAGCGCGCCAAGGCGACATCCAACGCCGAGTTGCGGTCAATCCTCGAACACAACCGAGACGAGGAAAAGGAACACGCCGCGATGGCGCTCGAGTGGCTGCGGCGAAACGATCCGAAGATGGACGAGCATCTCCGGACGTTCCTGTTCAAGCAGGGCCCGATCAAGGAGATCGAGGCCGACATGAAGGGCGGTGGGAGCGCCGACGGCGGCGAAGCACACGCTGTGCCCGATGGCAGCCTCGGTATCGGCAGCCTGCGCAAGAAGTCGACCCGGTGAGAAAATGAAGAACCATCTGTTCCGCGATCGCGCGCCCATTACCGAAGCCGGCTGGGAAGAAATCGAGAAGGAAGCCAAACGCACCCTGCGCACGCTGTTGGCTGCACGGCGCGTCGTCGACTTCCGCGGGCCGCTGGGTTGGGGTGCATCCGACGTCGAACTGGGCCGTGCCGATCCCATTGCATCGCCGCCCGGCGGCGCCAACGTGAGGGCTCTTTTGCGCCGCATCCAGCCGCTGGTCGAGTTGCGCATTCCCTTCGAAGTGAGCCGCGCCGAACTGGACGCGATCGACCGGGGCGCTCGCGATCCCGACCTCGACAATGTGACAGCAGCGGCGCGCGAGATCGCAATCGCGGAAGATCGCGCCATCTTCCACGGCTACAAGGCGGCGCACATCACCGGCATCTGCGAGGCGCAAAGAGGCCAGTCCGTCGCGCTCGGCACCAGCCATGCCGACTATCCAGACGCGGTCGCCGCCGCGCTGAAGAAGCTGCGCGACGAAGGCGTGGAGGGCCCTTTCGCCGTCGTGTTAAGCGAGCAGCTCTTCAAGGACTTGCAGGCCCGGACGGATGGTGGATATCCCATTCTCAGCCACGTCCAGCGCCTGATCGATGGGGAGGTCCATGCCGCCCCTGGCCTGGAGGGTGGTCTGGTGATCTCGATGCGCGGCGGCGATTTCGAACTGACTGTCGGCCAGGATTTCTCGATCGGCTATCTCGAACACGATACCGAGCGCGTGCGGCTCTACATCGAGGAGAGCTTCACCTTCCTCGTTCTGTCGCCCCAGGCGGCAATCCCGCTGACCCCGACGGGCAAATAGAGCTCAACGCCGCGCCTTCGCCGAGCGCGCGGCCTGGCTCAATCGCAGACAGAGGCGGCGCGCGATTGCCTCGTCGGGCAAGCCGGTTCGCTTGCACTCGATTTCCGCTTCCAGGATCGTCGTCAGGGCCAGGCTGAGGCGGGCCAGCGGCCATGTGCGGATGTGCCGTTCGAAGCGCTGGCGGACCGGACCGCCGCGAGGCAGCCCTCGCGCCTTGAACATCGCGCCTTCAAGATTGCCGCCCTTGGCCGCATGGCCCGATACGAGATGGAGCTGGTCGGCGTGCCGTTGCAGCGAGCGTACGAGCTGGACGGGATTGCCGCCCTCTGCGAACACGCGGTCGAGGGCACGGTCGAGGGCTGTGAGTTCGCCGTCGAAGGTCGCGGCGATCACGTCGTCGATGCCGATCGATGCCGTGTCGCCCAGCACCGCCATGGCATCCTCGAGGGTGATCGACTTGCCGGCATCCGTGCCTTTGTAGAGCAGCAACTTGTCGATCTCGCCGCGTGTCTGTCCGCGATCGCCCCCCAGACGTTCCACGATCCATTCCAGCGCATCGGGCTCGACGGTCAGGCCCTGCGCACGAGCGGCGCTCTCGACGAGACCTTCGAGCGCCATTTCGTTGTCCATGTAGCAGGGCACGGCGGCCAGCATGGCCTCCGTCTCGGCCAGAGTGCGCAGGCTCGAGCGGGGCGTCAGGTTGCCGGCCTCGACGATGATCAGGGCGTCGCCGGCCACCGCCTCGACCAGATTCTCCAGGGCAGCGACGGACTCCTCGCCGGCCGGGCGCACGCGGATCACGCGGCGGCCGCCCATCATCGACAGGGCGCCGAATTCGTCGGCCAGTCGCGCCGGATCCTGTTTCAGCGAATCGCCGGCGATGTCGACGACCCGGAACGGATCCTTGAGGTCCTCGCAGATCGATTTCGCGAGGGCCACGGCCCGCTCGGCGACCAAGCCGTCGTCGTTGCCGTAGAGAACGACGCCCCGGACCCTGGGGTCCGGTTTCTTCAGGAAGGCTTCGACCTGGCGTGCTTCGATCTTCACCGCGCCTCCATAGCACGGCTGACGATTGCGGGAGTTCAGCCCTTGTCGGCCGAGGGCTCGCCGTCGCCGGTCGCGGCGTCGCCGCCCTCTCCCAGCTTTGCGCGCTCGCGGGCGGCGCGCTTGGCTTCGGCCTTCTCGGCAACCTTGATGGCTTTCAGGCGCTCGCGTTCGCGACGCTCGAAATCGTAGTTCGGCTTGCGTGCCATGTTCTGGCCCCTTCCTGGCTTTGGCTTTGAAGCCTTACACCACGACGTTTACGATACGGTTGGGCACGACGATCACCCGCTTCGGCGTCTTGCCGTCGAGCCCGCGGACGAGTTCGGGAAGCGCCAGCGCAGCAGCTTCCGCCGCTTCCTTGGGCGCGTCCTTGGCCAGTGAAATAGTGCCACGCAGCTTGCCGTTCAACTGCACCGCGACGGTGACGGTGTCGTCGACCAGCAGCGCGTCCTCGGGCAGCGGCCACGGCGCGTCGGCCAGCAGGCTCCTGTGTCCGAGCGCGTGCCACAGTTCCTCGGCGAGATGCGGCGTCATGGGGCCGATCAGGCGCACGAATATTTCCAGCGCCTCGCGCAGCGCCCACTTCGTGCTGTCGTCCCGGGCCTCGACCGAATCGATGGTGTTGGCGAACTCGTAGAGACGTGCCACGGCCTTGTTGAAGTGGAAGGCCTCGATGTCGGCCGAGAGGCCGGCGATCGCCTTGTGCGCGGCGCGGCGCAGGGCGACGGCGGCGTCGGAGAAGGTCGCGGGCTTGCCCGTGCCAGTCGCGGGCAGCACTTCGATCGCCTGCGAAGCGATGCGGAACAGACGCTGCTGGAAACGCCAGGCGCCGGTGACGCCGGCCTCGGTCCATTCGAGGTCGCGCTCGGGCGGGCTGTCGGACAGCATGAACCAGCGCGCGGTGTCGGCGCCGTAGTCGCGGATGATCTGGTCCGGGTCGACGACGTTCTTCTTCGACTTGGACATCTTCTCCGAGCGACCAAGTTCGACCGGGCTCTTGTCGGAGATCCGCACGACCTTGCCGCCGTCGCGCTCGACCTCCTCCGGCGTCAGCCACGTCCCGTCGCTCGCGCGATAGGTCTCGTGACAGACCATGCCCTGGGTGAAGAGCCCGTCGAACGGCTCGTCGCGGCTGGTCATCTGGACCTCGCGCATCGCGCGCGTCCAGAAGCGCGAATAGAGCAGATGCAGGATCGCGTGCTCGACACCGCCGATATATTGATCGACCGGCATCCAGTACTGGTTCTCCTCGCGGTCGAACGGCGACGTCTCCAGTTGCGGGGAGGTGAACCGGTCGAAGTACCAGCTCGAATCGATGAAGGTATCGAACGTGTCGGTCTCGCGCCGGGCAGGCTTGCCGCAGGTCGGACACGGGACGTGTTTCCACGTCGGATGTCGGTCGAGCGGATTGCCGGGACGATCGAAGGTCACGTCGTCCGGCAACTCGACCGGCAGGTCCTTGTCCGGCACCGGCACGACGCCGCAGCTCTCGCAATGGATCGCCGGGATCGGGCAGCCCCAGTAGCGCTGGCGCGAGACCAGCCAGTCGCGCAGGCGATACTGGGTGGTGCCCTTGCCGACGCCCATCTCCTCGAGACGCGCGATGACCTTGGCCTTCGCGTCCTCGACGCCGAGCCCGTCGAGGGACCCGGAATTCACGATGAGGCCGTCCTCGACATAGGGCGCGGCCGCGATGTCGAGCGTCTTGCCGTCGGGCGGCGCCACGACCTGCAGGATCGGCAGGCCATACTTGGTCGCGAACTCGTGGTCGCGCTCGTCGTGGCCGGGGCAGCCGAAGATCGCGCCCGTGCCGTATTCCATCAGCACGAAGTTGGCCGCGAAGACCGGCACGGTCTTGCCCGGCATCAGCGGATGCTGCGCCAGCAGCGGCAGCTTGTAGCCCTGCTTCTCGGCGGTCTCGACCTCGGCCGCCGCGGTGCCGGTCTTGCGGCATTCGGCAACGAAATGCTGCAGGCCAGGATCGCTCGCGGCGAGGCCCTGGACCAGCGGATGCTCGGCCGACAGCGCCATGAACGAGGCGCCGAACAGCGTGTCGGGACGCGTCGTGAAGATCTCGAGCTTTCCCCCATCCTTTTCCGGCACGGCGGCGCCCGAGGCGTCGGTGAGCTGCCAGAAGACGCGCGCCCCGCGGCTCTTGCCGATCCAGTTCGCCTGCATCAGGCGCACCTTCTCGGGCCAGCGGTCGAGCGTGTCGAGGCGGCTCAGCAGCTCGTCGGCGAAATGCGTGATCTTGAGGTTCCACTGGGTGAGCTTGCGGCGCTCCACCGGCGCGCCGGTGCGCCAGCCCTTGCCCTCGATCACCTGCTCGTTGGCCAGCACCGTGTTGTCGACGGGATCCCAGTTGACCCAGGCTTCCTTGCGGTAGGCCAGGCCGGCCTTCCAGAAGTCGAGGAACATCTTCTGCTGGTGGCGGTAGTAGGTCGGGTCGCAGGTCGCCAGCTCGCGGCTCCAGTCGAGGGACAGGCCCATCGACTGCAGCTGCTTCTTCATCGTGGCGATGTTCTCGTAGGTCCACTTCTTGGGATGGACCTTCTTCTCCATGGCGGCGTTCTCGGCCGGCAGGCCGAAGGCGTCCCAGCCCATCGGATGCAGGACGTTGAAGCCCTTGGCGCGCTTGTAGCGGGCGATCACGTCGCCCTGCGTGTAGTTGCGCACGTGGCCCATGTGGATGCGCCCCGACGGATAGGGGAACATCTCGAGCACGTAGTATTTCTGCCGCGCCTTATCCATCGTGGCTTTGAATGTCTGGCGCTCTTCCCAGACCTTCTGCCACTTGCTCTCGGTTTCGGTGAAATTATAGCGCACGGGGGGTGCGGCTTGCGTCGACGACACGGAGTTCTTCCCGAAAAAGGGTGTTCCCAGAAAAGACTGAGGCCGCAGCGGATGCCCGCTGCGGCCTCTCACGTCAAGCTTTGACAGAGAGGATGGGCCGTCTCAGGACCCGCCGGCGATGCGGAGCTGGCGGGCACGCGTGAGGATCGCGTTCTCGATGTCGATATTGGTGCGCGAATCCACCTGGGCGTCGACCCAGTTGCCGCCCCGGGGGCTGGTCTGCTGCTTGAAGACCGAGACGCGGACGCCATCGGCGCGAAGCTCGCGGTCGAGAATGGTGACCTGGACCTTCATGCGCTCGTTGGGCGTTTCCGCGGGCGTGTACCAGTCGGTGATGATGACGCCGCCGAACGGATCGGCCGAGACCAGCGGGATGAAGTTGATGGTGTCGAGGGACGCCCGCCACAGATACGCGTTCACCGCAACGCCGGTGCCGGTGTCATCTCTCCTCTCCGCCTTGGACCCCAGGAGACCGCCAGGGCCGAACAGGGTACCCTGCTCCTGGCTGCGGCCGCCCAAGCCCGTCCGGACGTCATTCCGGCTACGATCGCCGGTGGGGCCAGTGTTTCTTTCAAGCTTGCCGGTTTCGTCGGCGCAACCGGCAGCGGTGACAGCCACCAACGCCGCTGTGACAATGCTTACGAATCTGGACGGTCCCGTCATAGAATGGCGCCTTGATCTTCCCATGGGCCGCAATTCCGCGGCGGAGACAGTGGCGCGGACCATAGGCTCAACGCGACCAGAACTGCAAGCGGCGGGGCGACGCGGGACAATTAGTTTTCTTAAAGGACTAATTATTTCAGCGAGTTGATCTTCCAAAAAGACTTATTGTTCGGGGCACTTCTGTCTTGCTTCGGAAGTCTCGCAAATTGTGACAAAGACGCCACAGGTGCGGGCAGAATGAAGCGGCCGGGCGACCATTTCTTGACCCTCCATTTGGCGAAGTGTTTTATAGCCCTGTCGTATTGGCGGATTCCGTGAGCTCCGTGCTTCAGGCTTCCAGTTCCCGCCGGTCGGACAGGCCTTTTTGGTACGTACCAGTCTCTGATCAATGAGAGAGGGAGAATGATGAAGAAGCTTCTACTTGGCTCGACCGCCTTGGTCGTCGGCG
>JAGNNA010000238.1 GCA_017990895.1 Reyranella sp. | reverse complement strand
GGTCGGCCGCTCCGAGACCGTGCTGCCCTCGACGGCCGCCCTGATCAACGGCGCCGCCAGCCACGCCCTCGACTATGACGACGTGAACTTCTCGATGGGCGGCCATCCCACGGTCACCGTCGTCCCGGCCCTGCTGGCACTCGGCGAGCAGATGAAGGCGTCCGGCCGGCTGTTCATCGAAAGCTTCGTGGCGGGCTACGAGACGTCGGGCCGCGTCGGCCGGCTCGTGTCGCCCAGCCACTACCAGAAAGGCTTCCACGTCACCGGCACGGTCGGCTCATTCTCCGCCACCGCTGCGGCGGGTCGCATGCTGGGCCTCAGCGACCAGCAGCTCGCCGTCGCCTTCGGTATCGCCGCCACCCAGGCAGCGGGCCTCAAGTCGAACTTCGGCACCATGTGCAAGCCGCTGCATGCCGGCACGGCCTCGGAGCATGGCCTGCGGGCCGCCCGCCTCGCCGCCAAGGGATTCACCGCACGCGGCGATTCACTGGAATGCGATCAGGGCTTTGCCTCGTCGCAGAGCGATCATCTGAACGCCGAGGCGGCGCTGGGCGAGCCACCGTCGGGTTGGCACCTGCGCAACAACCTCTTCAAGTACCACGCGGCCTGCTACCTGACGCACGCGCCCATCGAATGCGCCAAGGAAATCCGGCTGAAGAACAATTTCCCGCCCGAGCGGGTGCAGAAAATCCTGCTCCGGATCGACTCCGGCGCCGACAAGGTCTGCAACATCCCCAACCCGACCACGGGCCTGGAGGCCAAGTTCTCCCTGCGCCAGACCGTGGCGATGGCGCTGACCGGCGTCGATACCGCCAATCTCGAATCCTACAACGAGGCCGTGACGCAGGAGCCGCGCATCAAGGAGCTGCGCGACAAGATGGTGATCGAGTTCCAGCCGCACTGGGCTCACTCGCTGGCCGAGATGGCGATCCAGCTCGACGACGGCACGACCATCGAGGTCACGCACGATTCGGGCATCCCCTGGGCCAACCTCGAGAAGCAGCGCCGGGCGATCGAGACCAAGTTCGACAGCCTGGTCACGCCGCTGCTCGGCACCGCCGGCGCCCGCCGCCTGCACGATACCATCGAGCGCATCGACAGCCTCACCGATGTGGGCGAACTCGTACGTGCGTCAGCGAAGAATTAGTCATATTCCTCTCCCCCGCTAGGGGGAGAGGAGCAAGAGCAGGAGTAGGAATGACAGAGGATTTCAGGGCCCGCGCCCGGCTGGTGCCCAAGGGCAACCGCTATGAGGATTTCGAGGTCGGACGCGTTTTCAGGCACCATTGGGGCCGCACGATCACCGAGTCGGAGAGCACGCTCTTCTCGACGCTGACGCTGCATTTCAACCCGCACTACTACAACGCGGCCTACGCCCAGGCGCACGGCCATCCCGGCATCGTGGCCAATCCCCTGCTCGTCTTCACGACGGTGTTCGGCCTCACGGTCGAGGATCTGAGCGAGGGCGGCGGCCCGTTCCTCGGCGTCAACGAGCTCACCTACCACCAGCCCGTCTATCCCAGCGATTCGCTGCGCGCGGAGTCGGTCGTGCTCGACCGGCGCGTTTCGGACTCCCACAAGGGGTTCGGCATCGTCAGCTGGCATAGCAAGGGCTTCAACCAGCGCGAAGAACTCGTCATCGACTTCAAGCGCACCAATCTCGTCCGTCTCAGGAATCCCCAGTAATGCCTTTCCTTACCGAAGAACGCCGCATGATCCAGGAGCAGGCGCGCGAGTTCACGCTGAACGAAGTGCTGCCGGTTGCCAACAAGCTCGACCCCGAGAAGGGCGATATCCCGATGGAGCTGCGTGAGAAGATGGCCGAGCTCGGCTATTTCGGCATCCTCATCCCGGAGGAATACGGCGGACTGGGCCTCGGCTGCTCGGAATACTGTCTCGTCACCGAGGAGCTCTCGCGCGGCTGGATGAGCGTCGCGTCGATCATCGCGCGCGGCAACCTGCTGATCGGCTCGCACGAGATGAGCGAGGAGCAACGCAAGCGTTACCTCCCGCGCATGGCGAAGGGCGAATTCCTCGGTGCCTTCTCGATGTCCGAGCCCAATGCCGGCTCCGACATCTCCAACATCTCTTGCCGCGCCAAGAAGGACGGCGACGGCTACCTGATCAGCGGCAACAAGTACTGGTGCACCTTCGCCGACGGCGCCGACTTCATGATCATCATCGCCCGCACGTCGGACGCGCCTCCGGGCAAGCGCCATCTCGGCCTGTCGATGTTCTTCGTGGAGAAGAAGCGCGGTGAACTGCCCAAGGGCGTCAACGGCGCGCCGATCCCCAAGATCGGCTATTTCGGCTGGAAGACCTGGGAACTGGCCTTCGACAATTTCCGCGTCGAAGCCTCCGACATGATCGGCAAGGAAGGCCACGCCTTCTATTACGCGACCTCGGGCCTCGAGACGGCCCGCGCCCACACCGCCGCCCGCGCCATCGGCCTCGCTCAGGGTGCTCTGGACGATTCGATCCAGTACGCCAACGACCGCAAGCAGTTTGGCCACTCGATCTCCGACTTCCAGGCGATCCGCTTCAAGATCGCCGATATGGCGACCCAGATCGAGGCGGCGCGCCAGCTCATGTATTTCGTCTGCGAGCAGATCGACACCGGCCAGCGTTGCGACAAGGAAGCCTCAATGGTGAAGCTCTTCGCCTCGGAAATGGCCGAGCGGGTCTGCAGCGAAGGCCTGCAGATCCATGGCGGCGCCGGCTACACGACGCTGCACGCGATCGAGCGCCACTGGCGCGACGCGCGTCTGACCAAGATCTTCGAGGGTACCTCGGAAATCCAGAAGCGCATCATCTCGGATCGCCTGCTCGGCCGCGGGAGGAACTGATGCCAGCTTCAACTCTCAAAGTCTCCGCACTCACCGACAAGCACAACTACTTCGAGGACTTCACGGTCGGCGACGTGATGAAGCACGCCCGCGGCAAGACCGTGGAGCCGATGGAGCAGGTCTGGATCACCAACGTGACCATGAACACGGCCGAGGCCCACTTCAACGAGCACCTGACCCAGTCGACGCCCTACGGCCAGCGCCTGGGCTTCGGCGGCGTCACCATCTCCATGTGCATCGGCCTCGCCGCCGAGGACACGGCGGAGAACGCGCTGATGGAGCTGGGCATGGACAAGATCCGCCTCAAGGGTCCGCTCCACCACGGCGATACGCTCTACTGCTACACCGAGGTGCTGGAGAAGAAGGACGCCAAGCAGGACGACGCCGGCATCGTCCGCTTCAAGCATTACGGCGTGAACCAGGACGACAAGAACATCTTCGAGGGTGAGCGCACCGTCCTGATCAAGCGGCGCAGTCACTGGGGAGACAAGTAATGTTCATAGGAGCGCGCCACTCCAGTGGCGCATCATATGAGCGCCACTGGAGTGGCGCGCTCCTATGAGTGAGGTCCTCGGAGCCCTTGACGGTATTCACATCGTCGACCTCACGCAGATGCTGGCCGGCCCCTACTGCACGATGCTGCTGGCCGACCAGGGGGCGGAAGTCATCAAGGTCGAGCCGCTCGATGGCGATCATACGCGCATCATCGGCCCCTACCATGCCGACGATAAGCTCAAGGCATTCGGCGGCTACTTCGCCTCGGTGAACCGTAACAAGAAGTCGATCGCCATCGACCTCAAGACGGAGGCCGGCCGCGATCTGGTCCTGAAGCTCTGCGACAATGCCGATGCGGTGGTCGAGAACTACCGCGGCGGCGTCATGGATCGCCTGGGTCTCAGCTACGAGACCTTGCACGCCCGCAACCCGAAACTGGTCTACGCCACCATCCGCGGCTTCGGCGACGTGCGCACCGGCAAGAGTCCGTACTCGGACTTCCCGGCCTACGACGTCATCAGCCAGGCGATGGGCGGCATCATGGCCATCACCGGCCCCGACAAGGACACGCCGATGAAGGTCGGCCCCGGCGTCGGCGACATCGTGCCGGCGATCACCTGCGCCTTCGGCATCGTCTCGGCGATCCTGCGGGCCTACAAGACCGGCAAGGGCCAATTCGTCGATGTCGGCATGGTGGACGCGATCCTCGCGGTCTGCGAGCGCATCATGCACCAGCACTCCTATGCCCAGACGCTGCCGCATCCCGAGGGCAACCATCATCCCCTGCTCTGCCCGTTCGGCATGTTCCCGGCCAAGGACGGGTTCGTGACGATCGCGGCGCATGCCGACGCGCACTTTCCCATCCTGTGCCGGCTGATCGACAAGCCCGACTTCGCGACCGATCCGCGGTTCATTACCGTCCAGGACCGGCGCGCCAACCAGGACGTGCTGATCGCCACCGTCTCCGACTTTACGCGCCAGCGCACCAAGCAGGAGCTACTGACGCATTTCGGCGGCAAGGTGCCCTTCTCGCCCGTCTACAACGTGCGTGACATCGTGGCCGATCCGCACTTCAAGGCACGCGACATGCTGCCCTGGGTGCCGCATCCCGGCCTCGACCACGAGGTCCAGATCGCGGGCGTCGCGGTGAAGATGACCGAGACGCCGGGCAAGGTGCGTCATCGCGCACCGTTGCTGGGCGAACATACCGACGAATATCTCAAAACCATCGGCCTTGGTGCGGGCGATATCGCCCGGCTGCGTGCCGACAAGATCGTAGCTTAAGGAGAAGATTGATGACCGACCGTCCCAAGCGCGCCCGCCGCGTCCAGCTCTCGACGCCCGGCTCCAGCGAGAAGATGATCCAGAAGGCGTCGGAGTCGAAGGCCGATCACGTCTTCCTCGACCTCGAGGACGCCGTCGCCCCCAGCCAGAAGCGTGACGCCCGAAAGAAGATTATCCAGGGCCTCAAGGAGCTGAACTGGACGGGCAAGACGCGCTGCGTGCGCATCAACGACCTGACGACCGAATATGCCTACGAGGACATCATCGAGATCGTCGAGGGTGCGGGCGAGCATCTCGATACGATCATGATGACCAAGGTCCAGACGGTGTCCGACGTCCTGTTCGCCGACAAGCTGCTTCACCAGATCGAGAAGAAGCTGAAGATGAAGCGCAAGATCGGCCTCGAGGCGCTGATCGAGGAAGTCGAGGGCATGCAGAACGTCGACGCGATCGCGGCCTGCACGCCGCGCCTCGAATGCCTGGTGTTCGGCATGGGCGACTTCTCCGCCTCGATGGGCGTCACCAACAAGAACGTCGGCGACTCGGCCGGCTATCCGGGCGACGTCTGGCACTATGCCCGCTTCCGTCTGGTGATGGCCTGCCGCGCCGCCGGCATCGATCCGGTCGACGGCCCGTTCGCCGATTTCAAGAATCCCGCCGCCTATCGCGAGGAATGCCAGCGCTCCATGATCCTGGGCTGCGTCGGCAAGTGGGCGATCCACCCCTCGCAGATCGACATCGCACTCGACGTCTATTCGCCCAAGGCCGAGGACATCGCCCGCGCCCGCAAGCTCGAGAAGGCCTATGCCGAGGCCGAGGCGGCCGGCCTGGGCGCGATCAACGTGGATGGCATCATGGTCGACGTCGCCTCGATCCGCATCCTCCGCAACACCATCCTGAACAAGGCCGACCTCTACGGTCTGTAGGATGCAACCGGGCGCGGCGCCGAACACGGAAGGCCCGCGCCCTGGTCTGCGGCCGGCGCTCGTCCCGATCGGGGCGATGCTGGGCACGCAGGTGCTAATCTCGCTGGCCGTCCTGTCGCTCAGCGTGCTGATGCCCGCGGTCGCACGGGACCTCGGGATCTCGCCGAAACTCGTCGGGGCCTTCACCGCCGTCACCTACGCAATCGCCTCAGGGGTTGCCCTGTGGAGCGCGGCGCCAATCTCGCGGCTGGGCGCCGTCCGAATCTGCCAGTTCGCCATGTTGGCTGCCGCGATCGGCCTTGCACTGAATGCCACGGCTTTCGTCGCCGCGACCGTCGTGGCGGTGGCCTTCATCGGCTTCGCCCAGGGTCCGATCAACCCGGCCTCGGCGCACATCCTCAGCCAGCGCGTCCCCCGCGCCTGGTTCAGCCTCGTCTTCTCGGTCAAGCAGACCGGCGTCCCCCTGGGCTTCGCCGCCGCAGGCATTCTCCTGCCCATGCTGCTGCCGGCCCTGGGGTGGCGCGGCGCCTCGCTCGCCGCCGCCGCGCTCATGGTGGTCGGCGCCGGGGTGCTCGAACTGCTGCGCGCCCGTCTCGATGCCTCGGTTGCCCCCTCCGCGCCGTCGGAAGGCATCTGGTCCTCGATCGTTTACGTGATGCGACATCCGGAAATGCGCGTCCTCGGCTGGTCGGCGCTGCTCTACGTCGTGGCACAGCACACCTTCACCTTCTTCCTCGTGACCTATCTCTACGAGCATTGCCGGCTCAGCATCGCCGAGGCGGGCGTCCTGCTTTTCCTTGCCCAGATCGGCGGCACCGTGCAGCGCCTGATCCTGGGTGCGCTGGGCGACCGCTTCCCGCGCATGATGCTGCTGGGCTGGACGGGCATCGGCATTGCGCTGGGTGCGGTCGCCACCGGCCTGATTTCGGCCGGGACGCCCTACTGGCTGATCGGCCTGATCGTCTTCGCCTACGGCACCGTCGTCATCAGCTGGAACGGCGTCTCGATCGCGGAGTTCGCCGCCCTTGCACCGCCGGGACAGGTCGCGGCCGTCGCCGCGGTCCAGACCGCCCTCGCCTTCTCCGGCGCGGTCATCGGCCCGCCGCTGTTCGGCCTGATCGCCGCGGTCGCCGACTATCGCAGCGCCTTCCTGCTGGTCGCCGCCTGCGTCCTCGCCGCCGCCATCTGGCAGATCGTGACGTCGGCCCGCTTGCGCGCAGCCTGAGCCTCAGGGCTCCTTCATGCCGGCGGTCGACACGATCTCGGCCCACTTCTTCGTCTCCGTGGCCTGGAAGGCCGCCAGTTCCTCGGGCGATCCCACGAACGAGATGCCATAGCTCGTCTTCAGCAGGTTGAGATAGGCTGGGGACTTGGCCGCCTGCCGAACGAGCGCGTTGAGCCTGTCGATGATCGGCTTGGGCGTGCCCGCAGGCGCGTAGAGCGCCGTCCAGGCCCACATTTCGAAGCCGGTAACGCCGCTCTCGTCCACGGTCGGGAACTGCTCGATGCCGGGAATGCGCTGCTTGCTGGTCACCGCGAGCCCGCGCGCACGACCGTCGAGGACGGGCGGCAGGCCGACGGTGAAGTCGGAGAAAATGATGTCGATACGCCCGCCCAACAGGTCGGCGACCGCTTGCGGCTGGGTCTTGTAGGGAACCCCGAGCAGATCGATCTTCGT
Organism: Reyranella sp.; assembly: GCA_017990895.1. Classification (GTDB taxonomy): domain Bacteria; phylum Pseudomonadota; class Alphaproteobacteria; order Reyranellales; family Reyranellaceae; genus Reyranella. Next base: position 698 of record JAGNNA010000238.1, on the reverse strand, counting down.
CATGATGCGAAACAGCTCTGCGCCGCCGCGGCTCGACCCGTTGCCGCTGCCGAAGCTCAGCTTGCCCGGTTGCGCCTTCGCAAGTGCAACAATCTCCTGGATGGTCTTGGCCGGCAGGTCGTTGCGCACCATCACGATCTGCGCGCCCAGCGTGATGCCAGCGATAGGCGCAAAACTCTTTACGGGATCGTAGGCCAGCGACTTGTAGACGTGCGGATTGATCGCCTGTGTCGTCTGCGTGGTGAAGAACAGCGTGTAGCCGTCGGGTGCCGCCGCCGCCGCCGACTGGGCCGCGATCTGGCCTTCCGCGCCAGGCTTGTTGTCGATGACGACGGTCTGGCCCGTCTGCGCAGCGATGTCCTGCCCGATCGCGCGCGCGGCAATGTCGGTCGCGGTGCCTGGTCCGAAGGCCGTGATGATCTTGATCGGCTTGGCCGGATAGTCCTGGGCGAGAGCCGGCAATGCGAAAAACATTCCGACCAGCAAACTGATGAGCTTCATGATCCGACTCTAGGCTCACCGAAGTGCTAGCGTCATCACAAACAAAAGGAGGAAACGAAAATGAAGCTTCCAGCAATCGCGCTCGCGGCGACCGTCGCGGCACTGGCCGCCGCTCCGGCCGCCTGGGCTCAGAAATCGGGCGGCACGCTCAAGATCGCGCACATGGACAACCCGCCGAGCGCGTCGATCCACGAGGA
>JAGNNA010000237.1 GCA_017990895.1 Reyranella sp. | reverse complement strand
TCTGACACCAGCCGACGTCTACTTCGGGCGAGGCCAGACCATACTCCTGGAAAGAGAAAGGATCAAACGACAGACCATCCAACGCAGACGCTTGAACCACCGTGCAATCGCCGCTTAACATTAATCACCAGATGCGCTGGAGCCTCTCTTCCAAATAGCCCCGAGCTGTCTCAAATGTTCTGACGACGGACAGTCGGCGCCACCATTGCCGATGGGACCGCCATTGGCACCATCGTCAACGATGATTCCGCGCCGGACCAGGGGCATGTGGGCAATGGCAAGGCCGATACATTCGCCATCACCTGGACCTGGGGCAGCGACACGGCGATCGATTTCGACACCGCGCTCGACACGCTCGACTTCAGGTGGATGGGCAAGGACCACTTCTCCATCGCAGAAGCGAACGGCTCGACCGTCATCACCATCGAGGGCAACAAACAGAGCTACACGCTGACCGGTGTCTCGCTGAAGGAGCTTTCCCTGGCCAATATCGCCGCCAAGGATGCCGGTGCCCTGTCGGAATGGGCGGCGGCCCTGGAGACCGCCCATGCGGCGCGCGATTACGACCTGATGATCTGAAGCTGGAACCTCTGGCCTGCCCGCCGGCGCGCAAGAACGCCGCTACCCGAACGCGTAGGCCGCCATCGAGAGGTTGCCCAGGGTGAAGCTGCGATGCAGTGCCCGCCCGCGGGCACCCTCGCCGGCGGCGCCGTAAGCGACGTGCAGCGGCAGCAGGTGCTCGTCGGTCGGGTGGGCTTCGCGGGCATACGGCGCGCGGGAGCGGTAGTCGGCGAGCGACGCCTCGTCGCCCTCCTCCAGCGTATCGGCCAGCCAGTCGTCGAAGGCCTGCGCCCACGGCTCGGGATCCGAGGCATCCCCGCTGCGGATCAGTGCGCGCAGATTGTGGATGGCGCTGCCGCTCCCCATCACCAGCACACCCTCTTCGCGCAGCATGGCGAGCCGTCGTCCGAGCGCGATGTGATGCGCCGGACCCAAGGCCGGCTGCACGGAGAGCTGGAAGATCGGAATATCGGCCTCGGGCCACGCCAGCATCGCCGGCACCCAGGCGCCATGGTCGAGGCCGCGGTGATGGTCGTGCGCGGCGCCGGTGAGCTTCGCCACCTTCTCGGCAAGCGCCGGTGCGCCGGGCGCGTCGTAGCGCAGCCTGTAGAGCGCGTCGGGGAAGCCGTAGAAATCGTGGATCGTGTCCGGCCGGCGGACCAGCGATACGGCCGGCACGTCGGTGTCCCAGTGCGCCGAGACCGCGACGATGCCGGTCGGGCGCGGAAGCTGCCCGCCGAGCCCGGCCAGGAAGCTCATCGCCGGTGCATCCCCGAGAATCAGCGTGGGCGCCCCGTGAGACACGAAGATGGTCGGCATCGACATTGCTTTATTCCTCGTCCGGCTCGTGGCAGCTTGTGTGAAGTTGGGGAATTGAGAAGGGAACGGATAAATCATGCACGTTATGCGGAGATTGCGACAGGTCGCCTCCTGTCTGGCCTTGTCGACGGCGGTGGCGGCGGTCGCGGCCCCGGCCTCGGCGCAGACTCTGAAGATGGTCGCCCATTCCGATCTGAAGGTCCTCGACCCGATCTGGACGACGGCCTTCATCACCCGAAACCACGGCTACATGATCTACGACACTCTGTTCGCCCAGGATGCGGAAGCGCGCATCCAGCCGCAGATGGTCGACAAGTACGCGGTCTCGGCCGACAACCTGACCTGGACCTTCACCCTGCGCGACGGCCTCGAATGGCATGACGGCAAGCCCGTCACCGCCGAGGACTGCGTCGCCTCGATCAAGCGCTGGGGCGCCCGCGACGCCCTCGGCCAGGAGATGATGAAGGCGGTCGGCACGATGAAGGCCGTCGATGCCAAGACCTTCGAGATCGTCTTCAAGGAGCCGTTCGGCCTCGTCCTCGACGCACTCGGCAAGCCCTCCTCGACCGTCCCCTTCATGATGCCCAAGAAGGTCGCGGAGACCGACCCGTTCAAGCAGATCGACGACTATACCGGCTCCGGACCGTTCATCTTCAAGAAGGACGAGTGGAAGCCCGGCGAAAAGGTCGTCTACGTCAAGAACACCAAGTACAAGCCGCGCGCCGAGCCGCCCTCGATGCTGGCCGGCGGCAAGGTGGTGAAGATCGACCGCCTCGAATGGCTGGCGATTGCCGACCCGAGTACGGCGGTCAATGCCCTGGTCCAGGGCGAGATCGACCTGATCGAGATTCCGGTTCCCGATCTCTTCCCGCTGCTGAAGGCCGAAAAGAACATTGAGCTTTACGGCTGGAACGCGCAGGGCAGCCAGATCATCATGCGCTTCAACCATCTCCACCCGCCGTTCAACAACCTGAAGGCCCGGCAGGCGGCGATGTATGCGATTGCCCAGGAGGACTTCCTGCGCGCCCAGGTGGGCGACCCCGAGATCTACCGGGTCTGCAACGCGCCACTGGTCTGCGGCTCGCCCTACGAGAAGAGCTACGGCAACCTGCTCATCAAGCCCGATCTTGAGAAGGCGCGCCAGCTCCTGAAGGAGAGCGGCTATGACGGCACGCCGATCGTCATGATGCATGCGACCGACCTGCTCTCCTCGAACCAGCTTCCGCCGGTCGGCAAGCAGGCGCTGGAGAAGGTCGGCTTCAAGGTCGACCTGCAGTCGATGGACTGGCAGACGGTGGTGACACGCCGCGCCAAGAAGGATCCGCCGGCGCAGGGTGGCTGGAACATCTTCTACACGACCACCGTCACGGTTGGCACCGAGAGCCCGGCCGGCAATTCCTTCACCAGCGGCGGATGCGAGAAGGCCTGGTTCGGCTGGCCTTGCGATGCCGAGATGGAGAAGCTTCGCGAGTCGTACGCCAAGGAGATCGACCCCGCCAAGCGGAAGGAGATCGCCATGGCCGTCTCCGACCGGGTGATGGACCAAGCCACATATATCGTGCTCGGCCAGTACAAGGCGTTCGGCGCCTACCGCAAGGACCGGATCAGCGGCTGGCTGCCCGGCCCTGTGCCGGTGATGTGGAACATCACCAAGAAATAAGCGCAGGCGACGCGTTACCGAACGGGGGACCCTTGCCGAAGAGGCGATGGTCCCCCGCTTTCGTTTGGGCTCGCTTGCCTTAGAGAATTGATCGAATGTCTTCCGGAAATTCCCCGGCGATTTCGCGTGCGATGGCGGCGAAAGCGGTGGCGGCCGGCGAAAGCGTGAACTGCGCGCGCTTGAGCAGGCCGATGTCGCGCCGGGCACGCGGCTGCTCCACCACCCGCGCCACGGCACCGCTCAGGTCCATGCTGCGCAGCGCCAGGCTCGGCAGTACCGCATAGCCCAGGCCGGCGCGGACCAGCCCAACGGCCGTGGTGAGTGAATCCAGGACATAGGTTGGTTCGATGCCGACGCCAGCCGCGGCAGCCGCGCGATCGGCATGCACGCGCACGCTCGACTGGTTCGTCACCAGGATTGCGTTGAAGCGGGCCAGCCCCTTCCAAGTAACGATGGAGCGCGCCGTCAGCGGATGGCGTGCCGGCAGCAGCGCCACCAGGCAGTCGCGCATCAGAGACTCGAAGGCGAGATGCTCGTCGGGATCCACCAACAGGCCGAGACCGATCTCGGCCTGGCCGCTGCGCACCCGTTCGGCAAAACCGACGGCCTGCGCCTCGTGAAAGACGAGCTTGATGCCGGGATGGGCTTCGGCGAAGCGCGACAGGATGGGTGGCAGCAGGCTGCAGCCAACCGAGGGCACGAAGGCGAGATTGAGCGTGCCTTGACGGGCATCGCGGAAATCCTCCGCGCGGCGGCAGGTCTCGTCCAGTTGCTGGAGCGTACGCTGGGCGCTCTGCAGGATCTCACGGCCCGCTTCGGTGAGTTCGACCCGACGCGTCGTGCGCCGGAAGAGCGCCATACCGACCTCTTCCTCCAGCTGCCGGATCAGGAGCGAGTAGCCGGGTTGGGTCATTCCCATGCGGGAAGCCGCTTCGGAGAAGGAGGCGAACGACGCGCCGAGTGTAAAGGCGCGCAGTTGACGAACGGTCAGATTCATACTTATTCAAAATCAGTTCATATCATATTTATATTTTCCTTATCGATCGACGGCGATCAGATTTACGGTGATCCCTTTCCTGAGCGATGGCCTGTCGTCCCATGAACACCGCAAAAAAGTCCCACCAGAACGTGCCGCGCATCGACGCGGCCAGCGTCCACGCCCTGCTGGGCGGCAGCACGGAATACGCCTTCCTCGACGTGCGCGAGGAAGGGTTGTTCAACACCGGCCACCCGCTGACGATCGTGTCGGCGCCGTTCAGCCATCTCGAGACGCGGATCGCGGCGCTTGTGCCGCGCCGGGCGACCCGGCTCATCCTCATGGACCAGAGCGACGACGGGCTGGCCGAGCGAGCGGCCCATCGGCTCGCGGGGTGGGGCTATAGCGACATCTCGATCATGACCGACGGACTGGAAGGCTGGCGCAAGGCAGGGCTCGAAGTGTTCGCCGGCATCTACGTCCCGAGCAAGGCGTTCGGCGAGTTCGTCGAGCACCGCTACGACACGCCCGCGATCGATGCCGAGGAGCTGCGCCGCTGGATCGACGACGGCAAGGACATGATCATCCTCGACAGCCGGCCCTACACCGAGTTCCACAATTATAGCTTGCCCGGCGGCATCGACTGTCCCGGCGCCGAACTGGTGCACCGCGTGTTCGACCTGGTCGAGCGCGACGAGACCACCATCGTGGTCAACTGTGCCGGCCGCACGCGCGGCATCATCGGCGCGCAGTCGCTGATCAATGCCGGCGTGAGGAACCCGGTAGTCTGCGTGCGCAACGGCACGGCGGGCTGGCACCTGAGCGGCGAGACCATGGCCCGCGGCAGCCGGACGGTCGCGCCTCCTCCCTCGCCCAAGGGCCTGGCCGCCGCCATGGAGGCCGCGACGCGCGTGTCGCAGCGCTTCGGCGTGCGCGAGATCGACGCGACGGGCCTGCGCGAGTTGCGGGCCGACCCGGCACGCTCGCTCTACTTCTTCGACGTACGCACGCCCGAGGAATACGAAGCCGGACACATCAAGGGAGCACGCAGCGCGCCCGGCGGCCAGTTGATCCAGTCGACCGATCACTATGTCGCCACGCGCAATTCGCGCATCGTGTTGTGCGACGACAACGGCGTGCGCGCGCGCATGACGGCGTCGTGGTTGATACAGCTGGGCTGGGCCGAGGTGTTCGTGCTGACCGGCGGTCTCGTGGCCTGCGGCGCGGCGCTGGACAAGGGACCGGAGCCGGTCGAGCTGCTGCCCGTGCAGGCCGCCGGTGGCGTCGAGCGGATCAACGTGCTCGAGCTGCATCGCCTGCTCGCGTCCGGCGAGGCTGTGGTGGTCGATCTCGCCAGCAGCCTGAAGTTCCGTGTTCGCCATATCCCGGGCGCCTGGTTCGGGGTGCGCTCGCGCCTGGAGACGGGATTGGCGCAGGTCGCGGCCGGCGCACCCAGAGCCAGGCGGATCGTCCTGACTTCGGACGATGGCGCATTCGCGGCCCTCGCGGCGGCCGATGCCGCGGCGGCCACGCCCCTGCCGGTGTCGATACTCGACGGCGGCACCGCCGCCTGGGCCGCCGCCGGCCTGCCGCTGGCCAGCGGCCTCGAGAACATGACCTCCGAGACCGACGACGTCTGGTACAGCCCCTACGACTATGACGATCTGCGCAAGTCGATGACGGCCTATCTGACCTGGGAGATCGACCTCATCCAGCAGCTCGAGAAGGATCGCAGCCTGCAGTTCCGCTACTTCCCGCCAGACGCCGCCTGAGAGGGCATGTCGCTACGAGGTCACATTACATGAGCATGAAAGACATGAAGCTGGGTCGCCGCCTCGCCCTCTCCGCCCTCGGGCTCGGCATTGCCGCACCCCGCGGATTTGCCCAGACGGGCACCTATCCGTCGCGAACGGTGAAGCTGCTCGTCGGCTATCCTCCAGGCGGCGGCGCCGACATCCTTGGACGGATCTTCGCCAACAAGCTCAGCCCGCTGCTCGGCCAGCCGGTGGTCGTCGAGAACCGGCCGGGTGCCGGCTCCACCATCGCTGCCGCCGCCCTCGCGAGCGCGCCGCCCGACGGCTACACGCTGTTTTTCGCGGAGTCCGGAATCCTCGTCGGCACCACGATCTACGACAAGGTCGGCTACGATCCGCTCACGCTGACGCCGATTGGCGCGCTGGGCAACCTTCCCTACTCCGTTGTCGTCAACCCGGCCTTTCCCGCGAAGAACGTCCCCGAACTCATCGAAGTGCTGAAGGCCAGCCCGGGCAAGTACAGCTATGCCTCGCCCGGCGTCGGCAACATCGCGCATCTGAGCGCGGAGATGTTCCAGAAGGCGGCCGGCGTCCAGATGGTCCACGTTCCCTACAAGGGTGGAACGCCGGCGCTGGCGGACCTGGTCAGCGGCCAGGTCCCGATCTGCTTCGTCAGCCTGCCGCCCGCGCTCGCGCTGGCCCGGGGCGGCAAGCTTCGCATCCTCGCCGTGACCTCGGCAAAGCGGTCTCCGGTGGCACCGGACGTTCCCGCCATCAGCGAGACCCTGCCGGGCTTCAATGCGGCGGCCAGCATCTTCCTGCTGGCGCCGCCACAGACACCAGCCGCGATCGTCGAGAGGCTGAACGCCGCCATGCGCACCGTGATGGCGATGCCCGACGTTCTGTCCGACTTCATCGCGCAAGGCGCGACCGTCGAGACGGGCACGCCGCTGGAACTGGCTGCGCTATTCCGCGAGGAGCTTGCCTCTTGGGGGGCGATCGTGAAGTCGGCAGGCATCCGGCTGGAGTGAAACGCTCCCGTCTCGTTGCGCGAGGAGACGGGGTGCGGGTCACGCCGCTTCGGCCAGCGGTTCGTCACGGCGGCGGCGAGTTGACCGGCGCGGAGTTCCGCCTCGACAACCGAGATCAGGCTCAAGATTTCACAAAGTGAGTGGAACTATCCGGGAATATAGATATATATTTCTTATCTAATATATATTTGTAACCAAAAGGATAGTTCATGAGTATCCTGCCTCCGGTAGCCAAGGCCAAGGAAAGCGTCAGCTGCCCGATGGACTTCATCCTGCGTATGCTGATGGGGCCGTGGACGACTTACATCCTTTACAATCTCCGCACCCACGGCCCGCAGCGTTTCGGCGAGTTGAAGCGCCGGGTGTCGGGCATCTCGGCCAAGATGCTGACCGAACGGCTGCGCACCCTGGAAGGCGCGGCCCTCGTGAAGCGCGACTACGAGGCGACCATTCCGCCCAAGGTCACCTACTCGCTCACCAGGCGAGGCAGCGAACTCGACGAGGTCATGGACCGGCTAGCCGAGATCGCCATCCGCTGGGAAGCCGAAGATGCGGCCAAGCGAAGCGGTCGCCCACTCGAAAAGGCCGAAGAGAAAGCGCCAGAATTGCAGGCAGCTGAGTGACTTACGGCCGTTATCTCATGTGATAGACGAGCCTCATGATAACTCGCCCCTTGTTCATCCACTTCCTCAGGAGATCGCGAGAAGCAGCTGACATCCCGGCTACTTCTTCGACACGCCCCAGAAGACGGTCACGGGCGGCGGCGGGGTGATCGTGCCGATGTTCGAGCGAACGGCGCTGACGCCGAACCATTCGCCGAGCGGCACATGGGTCACCACCTTGATGGCGCGCTCCTGGACGGCGGCGGCAGTGGCCTTCTTGTCGGCTTCCGTCGTCGCCTGCACGTACTTGTCGCGCAGCTTCTCCAGCTCCTCGTCACAAGGCCAGCCGGAGCGCGCCTTGTCGCAGCTCGCGATCAGGAACGGCGTCATCAGCGGATCGAGGATGTCGACCTGCGACCAGCTCGTGGAGAAGGCATTCCAGCCGCCCTCAGAGACCGGTACCTTCTTGGCCAGCCGCACGATCACGCTCTGCCAGTCCATCGAGATCATGTCGACCTTGAAGCCCGCCCGCTCCAGCAAAGCCTT
>JAGNNA010000236.1 GCA_017990895.1 Reyranella sp. | reverse complement strand
GGCGGCATTATTGGCCCGGAATTCGCATGATCCATTGCGGGCTGTTGCGCCCTGCAGGGCCCAGATTGGAAGTTCCCATGACCGCGCATGCCGCTCTTCATTCGAACTGGGCGAGCCTCGTTCACCCGAACGGCGATCGCATCCGTCTCAATCATCGGGATTTTGTGGCCATCGACCGGGACGGCGACGCCACCTACGATCCGATCTATCGGCCGCAGGCGCTCTACAACCGAGTGCTGAACGGCTTTCACGCCAATAACGAGGCCTTCCTGCTGCAGGAGGTGGCGACCAACCTGCCGATCTATCGGCCGGATGCCGGGCCGACCGATTTTCATCTCCACCTGCCGCCGGGCGGTTTCCAGCTCGTGCTGGTGACCTCGGGTCTGTTCACCTTCGACTATGACGGGCTGCTGCATCACGTCGGGCCGGGCGCGCTGATCCTGCAGAGCGCGATCGTTCACCGGCAGAGTTCCTACAGCTGGTCGGGCCTTCCGACGGAGGCGAACCTCAAGACGCCGCAGACGGTCGTGCCCGATCCACTCTCCATGGGCTATTCGGGCAAGTTCATCGAGGCGTTCATCACTGAGCCAACGACCTTCCCCAACCCGACGGTGGTGCACTCGAACGAGATCGACGAGGCCGAGACGCCGCGCCTGGCCTGGAGCCATCCGTTCCACGACCGGCCGCAGGAGGCCCGCTTCTGGTTCCAGGATCCGCTCTCGCTGGACGCCCTCTACCGGCCGCTGCCGACCGGCATCGTGAAGTCGGAGATACCCGTGCATGTCCGCGATCTCGGCATCGAGGCGCCGAGCGGCCATCTCGTCACCGGCTACATCATCGCCACCGACCCCCGCGGCCAGTCGCTGCTGCCGAAGAGCGCAGCGGGCGCCGCCGACATCAGCGGGCTGGAGAAGGGCGAGGTCGTGGTCTACCGCGTCATTCGGGGCACCGCGGAGTTCAAGAACGGAGCGGGCAAGCGGTTCGAGCTCGCGACGGGAGATTCGGTCACCGCCGGGCGCAATTCGGCGACGCTCATCGGGTTGGGCGAGAATACCCAGCTCCTCCGGCTTGGCCTGCTGAAGGCCATGGACGATCTCTGCCGCTGGACGGCGGCCCAGCGCGACGACATCGACGGCTTGGCTGGCCGCATCATCACGCGCAAGGAGGCGCGCCCGCAGCGAACCCAGGGCAAGCCGGTCGGCTTTCTGTACGAATAGGCGGCCGCCTCAGCGCCAGCGGTTGCGCAACTCGTCGCGGTGAAGCGCCAGCCATTGCAGCGCGATCACGGCCGCCGAATTGTCGATCTCGTCGCGGGCGAGGAGGGCCAGCGCGTCGGCGAACGGCATCGTCTTCACGAGGATGTCCTCGTGCTCGGTAGCGAGCCCGTGGACGCCGCCGATGCCGCCGGAATCGATCCGGCCGAGGAAGATGTTGCAGGTTTCCGAACAAGCGCCGGGGCTCAACACCAGGCTGTAGAGCGGCACTAAATCGCGGATCTCGACCGCGGCCTCCTCGATCGCCTCGCGGCGGGCCACGTCCTCCGGCGTCTCGCCGTCTTCGATCATGCCGGCCACGATCTCCCAGCACCAGGGATGGCGGCCGGCCGCGAAGGTGCCGGCACGGAACTGGCGGATCAATACGACCTCGTCGCGAATCGGGTCGTAGGGAAGCACGGCGGCAGCCTGGCCACGCTCGAAGACCTCGCGGTCGAAGGCGCCGCTCACGCCACCCCGGTAGAGGCTATGGCGAAACCGGTAGCGGGCGAGGCGGAAATAGCCCTGGAAGGCCACGGTTCGTTCGATCAGCTCGGCCTTTTCGCCGGGCAGCACGATCGAGGGCATGATTTGCACTCCACAAGCGAAAAGGGGCCGCTCTCTTTCGAGAACGGCCCCCAATTGGCTCCGGAGGTAGGAATCGAACCTACGGCCGGGCGATTAACAGTCGCCTGCTCTACCGCTGAGCTACTCCGGAATGGAATTCGTCGCGACGGCGGTAACTCTGCCGCGAAGGCGCGATCTTGTGACAGAGCGTGTCGGCTCATGCAAGACCTGTCGCTTGTGCATTCGTGGAGGCCCGGGCCGGAGTCGAACCGGCCTGGAAGGATTTGCAGTCCTCTGCATAGCCGCTTTGCTACCGGGCCGCACGAAAGCGCGCGGTGCTATACTCATGGTGTGACGGACGGGTCAAGCCGGGCGCGACGGAGAGGCCTTTGACGCTTTCCTCCACCGCCGCCTATATAACACTGCTACATCTAGGGGGCAGCCTATGACGAATTTCGCGCTCGCGCGACGCAACATGGTGGACGGGCAGCTCCGGCCCAACCGGATCAACGATGCCGGTCTGCTGGCGGCGCTCGGAGAGCTTCCGCGGGAACGATTTCTCCCGGAGGGGCTGCGCTCGGTCGCCTATGCCGACGACGACGTGCCGCTGGGCAACGGGCGCTTCATGATGGAGCCGATGGTGCTGGCGCGCCTGATCCAGGTGCTGCAGCCGCAGGCCGAGGACAAGGCCCTGGTCGCGGCCGCCGGGCTGGGTTACGGGGCGGCGATTTTGGCGCGGCTCACCAAGTCGGTCGCGGCTGTCGAGACCGATGCCGGGCTCGCCGCGACTGCCGCGAAGACACTGCAGGAACTGGGCGTGTCGGGGGTCGATCCGGTGGCCGGTCCGGCCGAGCAGGGCGCCGCGGCGTCCGCTCCCTATGACATCATCCTGATCGAAGGGGCGGTGCCGGAAGTCCCGAAGGCCATTGCCGACCAGCTCGCCGAAGGTGGCCGACTGGCCACGGTCATTGCCGATCCGAGCGGCACCCTTGGGGTCGCGCATCTGTTCGTCAAGCAGGGTGGGGTCGTGTCGGGGCGGCCGTTGTTCGACGCCGGCACGCCATCGCTGCCGGGCTTCGAGCGGCCTGCGCGTTTCACCTTCTGACGCCTCCGGGGCTTTCCCATGCTGAGGGCTACCAATAGTGTTCCGCCTGATGCTAGGGTGCCGTCCAAAGATGAGGGTAGAACAATGCGTATCCGGCCCGGTTTGAGGCATGCCCGCACTGCGGCCGCGTGCATCCTGGCGGTCGGGCTCGGGGGCGCTTCCAGCGCGTGGTCGCAGAGCCTGATCGAGGCCCTGTCGACGACGTACAACAGCAACCCCGACCTGCTGGCGAGCCGAGCGATCCTGCGTCAGACCGACGAGACGCTGTCGCAGGCGGTTGCCAACTGGCGTCCGCGCGTCACCCTCAACGTCGAATACAACAAGGTCGAGCAGGACTCCTACTCGCAGCGCACCGCGCCGACCTTCTATGCCCTGAACGGCAAGTTCACGACCCTTCAGATGGTTCAGCCGCTGTTCCGGGGCGGCAAGACGATTGCCGAAACCAAGCAGGCCCAATCCAACATCCAGGCGCAACGGGCCGCGCTTGCCGACACCGAGCAGAACGTACTGCTGGCGGCGGTCACGTCCTATGCCGACCTCGTGCAGAACATCGGCATCGCCGATGCACGGCGCAACAACGTCCGGGTGCTCGTGCAACAACTCGACGCAACGCGCGAACGCTTCCGCGTCGGCGAACTGACCATCACCGACGTCGCGCAGTCCGAAGCGCGTCTCGAACTGGCCAAGGCGGACCTCGTCCAGGCCGAGACCCAGGTCCGCATCGCCGAAGCCGCGTTCCAGCGCACCATCGGCAAGAAGCCGGGCAAGCTGGGCGAGATTCCGCTGATCGGCGGCCTGCCGTCGTCGGAGGAGGAGGCGATCGGCCTGGCGATGGACGCCGGCCCTCGCGCCGTGACCGCCGCGCACCGCATCACGGCGGCCAACTACGGCGTGAATTCGGCCGTCGGTGACCTGCTGCCGCAGGTCAACCTGGTCGGCGCCCTGCAGCAGCAGTTCAACCTGCAGGTCCCGAGAGACAGGTATTACAACTACGCCGTCCGCCTTCAGGCCACGATCCCGATCTTCCAGAACGGCAGCGAGTGGTCGCGCATCCGGTCAGCCCGCGAACTGGTCGGGCAGCGTCGAAACGAACTCGACAGCGCCCGTCGGGCCGTGGCGGAGAACGTGATCCGCGCCTGGCGCCAGCTGGATTCTTCACGCTCGAGAGTCACGTCTTTCGAATCGCAGGTCCGCGCCAACGAAGTCGCACTGAATGGCGTGCGGCAGGAAGCGCTGGTCGGCTCGCGCACCACGCTGGACGTGTTGAACGCCGAGCAGGAACTGCTCAATTCGCAGGTCAACCTGATCCAGGCGCGCCACGACGTGCAGGTCGCCTACTATGGCGTGCTGGCCGGCATCGGCCGCCTGACGGCGAGAACCCTGGCGCTGCCGGTCGAGTATTACGACGAGGAGCGCTACTACAGGGATGTCGGTTCGCGCTGGATCGGCTGGGGCAGCAGCGGCGAGTCCGGGACGGGAATCATTCCGCCTTCCACCTCGCCAGCCGGCGTGGCTGGAGCTGCTCCGATGGGAACCAGCGGGAAATGACCGACGGCAAGGCGCTTGGCGGCAAGGACCCGTCGATGGACGACATCCTGGCGTCCATCCGCAAGATCATCTCCGACGACGAGGCCCGGGCGCAGGTCGGAGGTTTCAGCGGCTCAAGCGCCGGGCCGGGTGAGCGCCCTCCGGTGGTCCCTCCCGTGCTGCCGTCTGCGCCGCCTTCGGCGCCGCGCGACGACGTGCTCCTGCTAACCGAGATCGTGGAAGAACCCAAGTCGATGCCCAACGAACAGCCCGCTCCGATGCCGCGGATCGATCCCGCGAATGCCGCCGAGATGCCGCAGCCCACGACTGAGCCCATCGTCAGCGAGAAGTCGGTTGCCACGACGAGTTCCGGTGAGGTGCTGGTCGGCGACGGCGTTGCAGGGGCCGCCAGTTCGGCCTTCGCCCGGCTCAACCAGGCGGTCCAGGACAGCGTGCCGCCGCCGGCGGCCACCAATCCCGGTCCGTCGGTCGGTGGCCAGACCATCGAGGATCTGGTCAAGGAAATGCTGCGGCCGATGCTCAAGGAGTGGCTCGACACCAACCTGCCGCCCATGGTCGAGCGCTATGTCGAACGCGAGATCGCGCGGCTGACCCGCCGCTGACCCAAGGCGCCACCCTCATTCATCGCCACGGTGTCGCAACCGTGGCGTTTTTCGTTTAAGGCCAGAAGATGCTCGACAAGACCTACGACCCCAAGGAAATCGAGGCCCGGCGCTATCCCGAGTGGGAGAACGAAGGGGCTTTCCGCGCCCATCCCGAGTCGCCGAAGCAGCCCTATTGCATCGTCATCCCTCCGCCCAACGTCACGGGCAGCCTCCACATGGGGCATGCGCTCGACAACACGCTGCAGGATGTTCTGATCCGCTGGCGCCGCATGAAGGGTGACGACGTGCTGTGGCAGCCCGGCACCGACCATGCGGGCATCGCCACGCAAATGGTGGTGGTACGCAACCTCGAGCAGGAGGGGATCGGCCTCGCGGTCGAGGGCGCCGCCCGAAACGATGCCAACAAGAAACTCCTGAACCGCGAGGAGTTCCTGGCCAAGGTCTGGGAGTGGAAGGCCTATTCCGGCGGCACGATCACCGGCCAGCTCCGCCGGCTCGGCGCCTCGTGCGACTGGAGCCGCGAGCGCTTCACCATGGACGAGGGCCTGTCCAAGGCCGTCCTCGAGGTGTTCGTCGAACTCTACAGGCAGGGCCTGATCTACAAGGACCTGCGGCTGGTCAACTGGGACCCCAAGATGCTGACCGCGATTTCCGACCTCGAGGTCGAGTCGCGCGAAGTGAAGGGCCATCTCTGGTATTTCAAGTATCCGATCGAGGGCAGCCCGGACGAGTTCATCGTGGTCGCGACGACCCGTCCCGAGACGATGCTGGGGGATACCGGCATCGCCGTGCATCCCGACGATCCCAAGTGGAAGCACCTGATCGGCAAGCATGCGGTGCTGCCGCTGGTCGGTCGCCGGATTGCGATCGTGGGCGACGAATATTCGGATCCGGAGAAGGGCTCGGGCGCCGTCAAGATCACGCCCGCGCACGACTTCAACGATTTCGAGGTCGGTCGCCGGCACAATCTTGAAGCCATCAACATCTTCGACAAGTTCGCGCGGGTGAACGACAAGGCGCCGGAAAAGTATCGCGGCCTCGACCGGTTCGAGGCCCGTAAGGTCATCGTCGCCGAAATGGAAGAGCTGGGTCTCGTCGAGAAGATCGAGCCGCACACCCATGCGGTGCCCTATGGCGACCGCGGCGGCGTGCCGGTCGAGCCCTATCTCACCGAGCAGTGGTACGCCGATGCCAAGAAGCTCGCGGAGGCGCCACTCGCCGCGGCGCGCGACGGCCGCGTGAAGTTCGTTCCCGAGCGCGGCCGCGAGGACTTCTTCCGCTGGATGGAGAACATCGAGCCCTGGTGCGTGTCGCGCCAGCTCTGGTGGGGCCACCAGATCCCAGCCTGGTACGGGCCGGACAAGAAAGTCTTCGTGGCGCTCTCCGAGGAGGAGGCCAGGGCCGAAGCGCGCGCGCACTACGGCAAGGACGTCGCGCTGGAACGCGATCCCGACGTTCTCGATACGTGGTTCAGCTCCGCCCTGTGGCCGTTCTCGACCCTGGGCTGGCCGGATCAGACGGCCGAACTGGCGAAGTACTACCCGACCAGCACGCTCGTCACCGGCTGGGACATCCTGTTCTTCTGGGTCGCCCGCATGATGATGATGGGCATGCACTTCATGAAGGAGGTGCCGTTCCGCACCGTCTACCTGCACGGGCTGGTGACAGACGAGAAGGGCCAGAAGATGTCGAAGTCCAAGGGGAACGTGATCGATCCCCTGGAACTGATCGACAAGTACGGCGCCGATGCGCTCCGTTTCACCATGACGTCGCTGGCGGCATCGCAGGCCGGCCGGCTGCGCCTGTCGCCCGCCCGCGTCGAGGGGGCGCGCAACTTCGCGACCAAGCTGTGGAATGCGACGCGCTTCGCCGAGATGAACGGCGCGGCGCTACCGAAGGGCTTCGATTCGGCGTCAGCCAGCCTCACGGTCAACAAGTGGATGCTGGGTGAACTTGCCCGCGCCAACCAGGCGATCGACAAGGCCCTGACCGACTTCCGGCTGAACGAGGCCGCGAACACGCTCTACGAATTCGTCTGGGGCGTGGTCTGCGACTGGTATGTCGAGCTGACCAAGCCGATCGTGCAGGGGGCTGATGGCCCGGACAAGGACGAGACGCGCGCCATAACGGCCTTCGTGCTGCGTGAGACGGTGAAGCTGATGCACCCGGTGATGCCCTTCATCACCGAGGAGCTGTGGGACAAGCTCGGCCATCGCGCCGAGCACGGTCCGCTGATCGGCCAGCCCTGGCCAGCGCCGACAGCCATCGATACGGCAGCCGATGCCGAGATGGGCTGGCTGGTGAAGCTGATCCAGGACATCCGCTCGGCCCGAGCCGAGCTGAACGTGCCGGCCGGCGCCAAGCTCAAGCTGCTGGTGATCGGCGGCAATGACACGACCGCGGCGCAGCTGGAGACCCATCGCGCCGCCATCGAGCGGCTGGCCCGCATCGAAGGCGTCGAGGCGGCGGCCTCGGCGCCCAAGGCGTCGCTGCAAATCGTCGTCGGCGAGGCGACCTATGCCCTGCCGGTCGGCGAAGTGATCGATCTCAAGGCCGAAAGTGCGCGCCTTCAGAAGGAGATCAAGAAGCTCGCCGACGAGGTCGGCAAGATCGACGCAAAGCTCGCCAACGCCGCTTTCGTCGCGCGCGCGCCCGAAGAGGTCGTCGAGGAACAGCGCGAGCGCCGGGCTCAGGCCGAGCAGACCGGGGCACGCCTCAGCGCGGCGCTGGAGAGGTTGGGCGTCTAGCGGGCGCGCCGGACTCGCAGAGCGGTTGCCGCCGGTGGTGAAGGGGTGATCTCCAGTATCCACCGTGCGAATATGGACATTCTGATGGAGGCAAGGAATGACCTACACTCTCGAGCAGTTGAGCAC
>JAGNNA010000235.1 GCA_017990895.1 Reyranella sp. | reverse complement strand
TGGAACGACGGACGGGCGACCTGGCTGAGGAACGAGCTTCGACGCCCTCGGGTGAGTCGGTCTACCCGCCGCCACCGCGCCGGCTAGTCTAGCCGATCCGGCAGATGCCGACTTACATGGGTGAGGTCGCAATTGGAATGATTGGATACCTACTGGTCGAGCTGGAGATTGTTCTCCTTGATGAGCTGCGCCCAGCGCGCGGTTTCCTCGACGATGCGCGCCTGGAACTGCGCCATCGTGTTGGGCAGATAGATCAGACCGTTATCCGTCAGCATCTTCTTCACTTCGGGCGTGCCGGCGGCGGCGGTGTATTCCTTGTAGAGCCGATCGACGATCGGCTTCGGCGTACCGGCCGGCGCGATCACGGCGTACCAAGTCACCACCTCGTCATCGACGAGCGACAGCTCCTTCAGCGTCGGCACGTCGGGAAGCTGCGGCACGCGTTCCGAAGTCGTCACCGCGAGCGCGCGCAGCTTGCCCGCCTGGATGTGCGGCAAAGCGAGCGGCAGCGTGTCGAACATCGCGTGGATATCGCCCGCGAACATCGCCGGCAGCGATTCGTTGGTGCCCTTGAAGGGAACATGCAGGAGGTCGATGGCGGTCCGCTTCTTCAGAATCTCGAAGGTGAGGTGTGCCGGGCTGCCCGGCCCGACCGAGGCATAATTGAGAACGCCGGGCCTGGCCTTCGCCGCGTCGATCAGGTCCTTCACCGTCTTGATGGCCGAGTCCCCCGAGACCACCAGCACCAGCGGCGAGGCCGCGAACATGGTGATGGGGATCAGGTCGTCCTTCACGCTGTACGGCATCTGCTTGTACAGCGACGGGAAGATGGTGAGCGGGCCGAGATTACCCATGCCAATCGTGTAGCCGTCGGGCTTCGCCTTGGCGATTTCAGTGACACCGATGCGGCCGGCCGCACCTGCCTTGAAGTCGGTGATCACCGTCTTGCCCAGTGCCACCGAGACCTTGTCGTTGAACGAACGCGCGATCACGTCGTTCAGCCCACCCGCCGGCCACGGCACGAGAAACCGCACCGGCCGCGTCGGCCAGTCGTTCGGGGATTGCGCATGGGCCTGCACCGCAGCCGCCAGAGGCGCCGCGCCTAAAAGGTTCGTCAGCAGACGTCGCGTGATTTTCATTGTCCCCCCCCAGCAATAGTCAGGCCGCGCATTAGCGGCGGATGATACAAAAACGGCGGCCCGTGGGCCGCCGTTTCACTACCGATCGGTAGAAGCCTTACTCGCCGGCGGGTGAAGCCTCGTCGGCCGGCTTGTTCGAGATGTCCTCGCCGGTCTCCTGGTCGACCACCTTCATCGAAAGGCGGACCTTACCGCGGTCGTCGACGCCCAGGACCTTGACCTTGACCTGGTCGCCTTCCTTGACGACATCGTTCACCTTGGCGACGCGGCGCGGCGCCAGTTCCGAGATGTGCACGAGGCCGTCGCGCGCACCGAGGAAGTTCACGAAGGCGCCGAACTCGACGGTCTTCACGACCTTGCCGGTGTAGATCACGCCGACTTCCGGCTCGGCCACGATGCCCTTGATCCAGTCGATGGCTCGCTGGCCGGCCTTGGCGTCCACCGCCGCGACCTTGATCGTGCCGTCGTCCTCGATGTCGATCTTGGTGCCGGTCTGCTCGGTGATCTCGCGGATCACCTTGCCGCCCGTACCGATGACTTCGCGGATCTTGTCCTTCGGAATCGTGAACTGCGTGATGCGCGGCGCGGTCGACGCGACGCCCTCGCGCGCACCGCCCAGACCCTTGGCCATTTCGCCCAGGATGTGGATGCGGCCGTCCTTGGCCTGGCCCAGCGCGACCTTCATGATCTCCTCGGTGATCGAGGTGATCTTGATGTCCATCTGCAGCGAGGTGATGCCGCGCTCCGTGCCGGCCACCTTGAAGTCCATGTCGCCGAGGTGATCCTCGTCGCCCAGGATGTCCGACAGGACGGCGTAGCGGTCGCCTTCCTTGATCAGGCCCATGGCGATGCCGGCCACCGGACGCTCCATCGGCACACCGGCATCCATCAGCGCCAGCGAACCGCCGCAGACCGACGCCATCGAGGAGGAGCCGTTCGACTCGGTGATCTCCGACACGATGCGGATCGTGTACGGGAACTTGTCCTTCGACGGCAGCATCGGACGGATCGCGCGCCAGGCGAGCTTGCCGTGACCGATCTCGCGGCGGCCGGGCGAGCCCATGCGGCGCACTTCACCCACCGAGTAGGGAGGGAAGTTGTAGTGCAGCATGAAGTGCTCGCGGTATTCGCCCTCGAGCGCGTCGATGATCTGCTCGTCCTGGCCGGTGCCGAGCGTGGTCACGACCAGCGCCTGGGTCTCGCCGCGGGTGAACAGCGAGGAGCCGTGGGCGCGTGGCAGGATGCCGACTTCGGCCACGATCGGACGGACGGTCTTGGTGTCGCGGCCGTCGATGCGCTTGCCGGTGTCGAGAATCGCGTTGCGGACGACGTCGGCCTCGAGGTTGCCGAACTGCTCGCCGAACGCGGCGAGTGCTGCCTCGTCACCCTCGAACAGCTTCTTGGCCTCGGTCTTCACCGCGCCGATCTTGGCCTGGCGGGCCTGCTTCTGGGTCTCGGCGAAGGCCTCGACCAGCTTGGTCCGCATCTCGGCCTTGAGCTTCTCCGACACGGTCTTCGACGCTTCCGACGGGTCGGACAGCGGCAGCGGCTCCTTGGCGCAATGCTCGGCCAGCTGGATGATCGCATCGATCACCGGCTGGAACGAGCGATGGGCTTCCATCACGGCGTCCAGCATGACCTCTTCGGAGAGCTCCTTGGCTTCCGACTCGACCATCAGCACGCCTTCCTTGGTGCCGGCAACGACGAGGTCGAGCGAGCTCGTCTCGAGCTGGACCTTGGTCGGGTTCACGACGTACTTGCCGTCGACATAGCCGACGCGCGCCGCGCCGATCGGGCCCATGAAAGGCACGCCCGAGATCGTGAGCGCCGCCGACGTCGCGACCATCGCCAGGATGTCCGGATCGTTCTCGAGATCGTGGGCCAGCGTCGTGACGACGACCAGCGTCTCGTTGCGATAGCTCTCGTGGAACAGCGGGCGGATCGGGCGATCGATCAGGCGCGAGGTCAGGATTTCCTTCTCGCTGGGACGGCCCTCACGCTTGAAGAAGCCGCCGGGGATCTTGCCCGCGGCGAAAGCCTTCTCCTGGTAGTTCACGGTCAGCGGGAAGAAATCGAGGCCGGGCTTCGGCTTCTTCTCGAACACGACGGCGGCCAGCACCGTGGTGCCGCCGTAGGTCGCCATGACGGCGCCATCGGCCTGGCGCGCGATCTTGCCGGTCTCGAGCACGAGCTTGCGCCCGGCCCATTCGACTTCCTTGCGAAAGACTTCAAACATTCTCATTCATCCTTTCCATCACGGTCGCCTGCCCCCGTTTGGCTGCGACCGCCCATCGGCGCCCTTGCGCCGACAGGACCGGGCCAGGCGTTTGCTCTCGCCCCTGCCTTCCCGGTTACTGCGATGTCGCGTCAGACGGTCGAACTCACGGGGACCGACGACGCGACGCTAAAAGGCCCCGTCCGGAGGACGGGGCCAGAGGGTCAACGACGCAGACCCAGACGCTCGATCAACGTGGCGTAACGCTTGTCGTCACGCGACTTGAGATAGTCGAGAAGGCGACGGCGCTGGCCGACGAGCTTCAGCAGACCACGGCGCGAATGATGGTCCTTCGCGTGGCCCTTGAAGTGCTCGGTGAGGTTGGAAATACGCTCGCTGAGGATCGCGACCTGCACTTCCGGCGAACCCGTGTCGCCTTCGGCCTGGGCATACGACTTGATCAGCTCCGCCTTGCGGTCGGCTGTAATCGACATCGGTCATCTCCTGAAAAACTAAAGGTTGAACACGCGCACCGGCTGGAGAGCGACGCCGTCCGAACGGACCAGCGCCACGAGCCTGCTGCCGACCTCGGCGCGAACGAGGGCGCCGGACGGAGGTGCGTCCCGGGTCAAGAGCACCGGCTGGCCTTCGCGCAACCGGTCCGCTTGGGCTTTCGTTATGGCCAGCGCCGGGATGTCGTCCAGCGCGGTCGCAACGGGAGCCAGGGCCCCGAAGAGCGCGGGAATATGCCCGAGGGCCTCCAGTTTGGAAAGCGAAATGGACCCCTCTTCGCGGAAGGGTCCCACAACCGTTCGGCGCAGCGCCGACAGATGCCCAACGGTGCCGAGCGCCAAGGCCAGGTCGCGCCCGAGCGACCGGATATAGGTGCCCTTGCCGCACTGGACCACGAAATCTGCGTGGTCGGCGTCCGGCCGGCCGATCATCTCCAGCCGTTCGATCGTGACCCGGCGTAATTTCAGTTCGACTGACTCCCCGGCACGGGCGAGATCGTAGGCCCGCTTGCCGTCTATTTTCAGCGCCGAGAAGGCCGGCGGCCTCTGCTCGATCTCGCCCAGGAAGGCCGGCAGCGCCGCCTGGATAGCGGAATCGCTCGGCCGGACATCGCTCGTTGCCGTGACCTCACCCTCGGCATCCTCGGTCGAGCGGGCTTCGCCGAAGCGCAAGGTGAACCGGTATTCCTTCCGCGCGTCCATGATGAAGGGTACGGTCTTGGTCGCCTCGCCGAGCGCGATCGGCAGGATGCCGCTGGCCAGCGGATCGAGCGTGCCGCCATGCCCCGCCTTCTGCGCGCCGAACAGCCGGCGCACGCGCCCGACGGCCGGTGTCGAGCCCAGCCCGACCGGCTTGTCGAGCACGATCCACCCGTCGACCTTCTCGCCTTTTTTCCGACGGCTCATTGGAGCGCGCCACTCCAGTGGCGCTCGGAAGAGCTGTCAAAGATGCGCCACTGGAGTGGCGCGCTCCTCTGATGCTCGTCGCCTATGGATTTCATCGCGCCCGTTTAAGCCCACAAGGCGTTGCGCGCCAGCCGCCGCTTCAGGCAGGGTGCAGCATGACATCAGGGCTGCGGTCGGATCGCGTCCGGCAGACGATACTTTTCGGACTGTTCTTCCTCTCGGGAGTCGCGGCCCTCATCTACCAGACCGCCTGGCATCGACTCCTCGGCCTGTTCGCCGGCGCCGACACGATTGCGGCCGCACTGGTCGTGGGCGCCTTCCTGCTGGGTCTCGGAATCGGCAGCCTCGCCGCCGGCCTCTATGCCGACCGCCTGTCGCGCCGCGCCGCGCTGATCGCCTTCGCGATCTGCGAGGTCGGGATCGCGCTCTTCGCCGTGCTCAGCCCCTGGCTCTACTACGACGTGATCTATCGCGAGCTGCTGCCGCTCGCGGAGTCGCGCGGCGTGATCTTCGCCATCGTGTTCGCGGGCCTGCTATGGCCGACCTTCCTGATGGGCTGCTCGCTGCCGTTCCTCTCCAAGGCGATCGTCAGCCAGATCGCAGGGTCCGCGCAACTCATCGGCTGGCTCTACGGCCTCAATACGCTCGGCGCCGGCGTCGGTGCCTTCTTTGGCGGATGGTACCTGATCGGCACGGTGGGGTTCGACAAAGCGGTCTATTTCGCGGCGCTGATCAACCTCGTCGTGGCGGGCGGCGGTCTCCTGCTGGCGCGTGGCCTCGATATGGAAGCCGAAGGCCCGGCGAAGAAGACGGCCACCTCCGAAACGGCGGACGGCGTCGTGTGGCGATGGTCGCTGCTGGTGTTCATCAGCGGATTCCTGATCGTGGCGCTGCAGATCGTCTGGTACCGGCTGATCGGCGTGCTGTTGCAATCGAACGGCTACAGCTTCTCGCTGGTGCTGACGGTGTTCCTGCTGGGCGACGCCGCCGGCCTGATGATCGGCGCGCGGGTCATCGACCGCATCGCCGCCCCACGCCGCTTCTTCTTCCTGATGCAGGGCATCGCCACGGCACTGGCCCTGGCCGGGGCGTGGTTCGTCTATCTCGGCATCGGCGCGGGAATCCTGCCCGCCACCTTCGTCGACCGCGACATCATGGGACCCAACACCGCCAACCCGGCGCTGATCCTGCTGCTGCTCGCGGTCGTCGTGCTGCCGGCCTCGTTCATCATGGGCTTCTCGTTTCCGGTGGTGCAGAAGGCGGTGCAGCGCGACCTCGACCGGCTCGGCAGCCGGGTGGGCTTCGTGCAGCTCGCCAATATCGTCGGCAACAGCATGGGCAGCCTGGTGGCCGGCCTGCTGCTGCTCGACCTGGCGGGCACGGCCGGCACCCTGAAGCTGCTGGTCGCCATCGGCCTCGCCTTCGCGGTCCTGCAGTTCGCGGGACCGCGCGCCACGCGCTGGGCCTGGCTGCCGGCCGGCGTGCTGGCGGCTGGGCTGCTGTTCTTTCCGGGCGGCGAGGCCTTCTGGCGTCGCGTGCACGGTCTCACCACCGAGAAGGCCATCGTGGCCGAGGACAAGACCGGCCTCAGCCTGCTCAAGATGTCGGACGGCGACACCGGCAAACAGGATGGCCGACTGTACATCCAGGGCCATTCGCAGAGCCGGCTGCCGTTCGACACCGTCCATTCCTATCTCGGCGCCATCGGCCCGCTGACCCACGGCACGCCGCGGCGCGTCCTGGTGATCGGTTCCGGCACCGGCGGAACGCCCTATGCGGCGGGGCTCAATCCCGCGACGGAGAAGGTGAAGGTGATCGAGATCGTGGCGCCAGTCATCGAGACGCTGAAGAACTATGTCACTGCCGGCGGGAAGTCCGGAGTGGACGAGCTTCTATCGAGCAAGCGATTCGACGTGACGGTGGCCGACGGCCGCCATTCGCTGGCGCTCGATCCTGTGCGCTACGACGTGATCGAGGCCGACGCCATCCTGCCGAAGACCGCGCTGTCGGGCCTGTTGAACAGCCGCGAGTTTTTCGAGCAGGTGAAAGCCAGGCTGGCACCGGGTGGCATCTACGTGCAATGGGCACCGACCGAGCGCTCGGTCGCAACCTTCCGCTCCGTCTTTCCCTACGTCACCATGGTCCATCCGGCGATGCTGGGCAGCGACCGGCCCATTCCCTACAGCCGCGAGAAGATCGCGGCGCTGCTGGCGCGGCCCGAGGTGACGGCTCACCTCAAGGCGGCACGGATCGACGAGGCCGAACTGTCCAAATGGTTTGCGGACAAGAAGGTCGACGTGCTGAACGACGGCCGAACCGTGCCGACGCCCTCGCCCAACACGGACTTCTTTCCGCGCGACGAGTACTACCTCAATCGTCCTTGATGTCGCGGGCGACGTCGGGCCGGCGGAGCAGCGCGCCGATCTTGTCGGCTTCGTCGAAGGTGCGGTCGATCTCGAAACGGATCTCGGGGGCACTGCGCAGCCCGGCCTTCTCGCTGACCCGTCCGCGGAACCACGGCGCCGCCCGTCGCAGCGCGGCGAGCAGCCGTTCCTTGTCCTCGCCGCCCAGCGGCATGACGTAGGCCGTGGCGTTGCGCAGATCGGGGCTGATGTCGACCGAGGTCACGGTGATCGTGGCATCGCGCAGATCGGGATCGCGCATGTTGCCGCGCTCCAGCAGCTCGGCCAGCAGGTGGCGAATCTCCTCGCCGACACGCAGCTGACGCTGGCCGGGAGCACGATGTTCCTTGTCGGACGAGCGACGCCGCGACATGACGGTTCCTCTTAATCTCACGTCGCCTCCCCCGCTGACGGGGGAGGCGAAGACAATCGCTACAACGTCGCCTGGACCTGCTCGACGTCGAAGCATTCGACGATGTCGCCGACCTTCATGTCTTCGTAGTTCTCGAAGGCCATGCCGCACTCGAAGCCGTGCTGCACTTCCTTCACCTCGTCCTTGAAGCGCCGCAGGCTCTTCAGCGTGCCCTCGTGGATCACCACGTTGTCGCGCAACAGGCGAACCTTGTTGCCGCGCGTGACCTTGCCGTCGGTCACCATGCAGCCCGCGACGTTGCCGGACTTGGTGACCTTGAAGACCTCACGGATCTGCGCGTTGCCGACCAGCGTCTCCTTGTAGGTCGGGTCGAGCAGGCCGACCATCAGGGCCTGCATGTCCTCGGTCACCTTGTAGA
>JAGNNA010000234.1 GCA_017990895.1 Reyranella sp. | reverse complement strand
GTGCAGCGCTACAACGCCCTCATCGCCAACAACGAAGAGTACATGTCCAACGTGTCGCGCAACCGGATCATCGTCGACGCCACCGATGTCGCGCTGCAGAGCATCAGCGAGGTCCTTTCCGACACCCGGGTACTGGCCCTGCGCGAGTCGTCGGCGCTCGCCTCCAACCGGACGGCGGCCGTCGAGGTGGACAACCTCATGAACCGCCTGCTCGACGTGCTCAACACCAACGTCGAGGGCAACTACATCTTCTCGGGGCGCCAGGTCTATACGCCTCCGTTCGTGCGCAGCGGCGATTCGGTCGTCTACCAGGGCGACTCCGGCGAGATCTCTTCCCGCACGGGGCCCAACTCGACGATGGCGGTCAACCTTCCGGGCGATGTCTTCATCGGTTCGCAGAGCGCCACCCTGGGCGGACGTGTCGACGTGGCACCGCGCCTGCAGGCCGGGACCGCCCTTTCCGACATCAACCTGGGCCAGGGCTGGGTGCGGGGCAGCGTCTCGATCAGCGACGGCGACGGCAACCTGTGGCAGGTGGATCTCGGGGCGGCGTCCACGGCCGGCGATGTCGCCGCGGCCATCACGGCGGGAACCGGTGGCGCCGTCACGGCGTCGATCAGCGCGGACGGCTCCGGCTTCACCTTCAGCGGCACGGGCCCGCTGTTCATCGGCGAGGTCGGAAACGGCGGCACGGCGGCCTCGCTGGGCATCAATGTGCGATCCGCCGCCAACTCGATGGCGGGCCGCGACGTGCGTCCTGCGGCTACGGACGCGACCCTCCTGACCGATGTCGCCGCATTCACGGGCAAGCTGCCGCTCGGCGTCATCAACGTGGCCTGGCAGGGCACCACCTACCCGGTGGACCTGAGTGCCGCGGTGACGCTGGGCGACCTCCGGACCGCGTTCGCCGCCGCCGTGCCCGGCATGGAGCTCCAGATCCGCGATTCATCGCTCCTGATCGTGGGCGGCAGCCCGGATGCGTTCCAGGTCACGAGCGGCGACGGCACGAACACGGCGACGGTGCTCGGCATCGCCGGCGAGGGCGGCCCGGTCCGCCTGTTCGGCATGCTCGAGGACCTCAAGGCCGCCCTGCTTGCCGGTGACAAGGATGCCATCCGGGGGGCTGCCAACGAGCTCTCTTCGCTGGAGGACATGGTCCAGCGCTTGCTCATGAAGACCGGTGGCCGGCAGAACGACCTGGATTGGTCGGAGGGTGTCCTCCGCCAGCGGGACGAGCGCCTGCGCTCGAACCTCTCGCTGGAGCTGGACGTGGATGTGGCGAAGGTCGCGGCCGATCTCAGCCGCGCGGAGACGACGTACCAGGCGAGCCTGCTGGTAGCCAGCAAGCTCTACCAGACGAACCTGATGCAGTTCCTGCGTTAGACGGGGAGGCGGCGCGCCGCGCCGCGATCACAAGGAGCCTCAGATGCCGAAGTTCAAGACAGTGCGGTTCGGGGAGCTGGACTACCAGCAGCAGGACGTGATTCACCTGCCGGACGGGTTGGTCGGCATGCCGCAGCTGCGCAACTGGCTCCTGCTGGAGATGGGCGACGACATCCCCATGAAGTGGCTGCAGTCGATCGACCGCAGCGACTTCGGCGTACCCGTCAGCCACGCCTGGCTCTTCCAGGACGACTACGAATTCGACGTGCCCGCGGCGTCGTGCCGGAAACTGGGGAACACGCTGCCGGCGAACCTGACGGTGCTCATCATCACGACGATCCACCCGGGCGGCGTCCTGGTGACCGGTAACCTGATGGCCCCGCTGGTGATCGACACTGAGACCCGGCAGGGCCTGCAGTTGACCCTGGATGACCCCCGGTGGAGCCTGCGCCAGGAGATCGACTACTGTAAATTTGAGCTTGCCGTAACCGGGCAGACCCCGGAAAATGCCGCCCAGACGGCGCCGTCCACCTTGGGTGCCCTGCGGATGACCGCCGGGGCAACCGAGAAGGTCGGGGCCTGAGCCGGTTTCCCGGGGCGGTGCCGGCTCGAAACAGGACAGGGAGGTCCCGTGCTCATCCTCAGTCGCAAGCGCAACGAGAAGATCATGATCGGCGATGACATCGCGATCATGATTGTCGATATCCGTGGGGATCAGGTCCAGATCGGGATCGACGCCCCCCGGAGCATTCCCGTGCACCGGCACGAGATCTACGAGGAGATCAAGAGCACGACCCTGGGGGCCGCGGCCTCCGAGAAGGTCGACCTCGAGGCGATGCGTCGCAGGGCGCGCAAGGCGGACGGGGACAAATAGGACCGGCGCCCGCCATCCTGTCGCCAACGAAGGAAACTCCCCGCGCGGGGAGTTTCGTCGTTTCCGGGGAGTTTCGTCGTTACCGGGGAGTTTCTCCGTTGCCTGGGAATGGGGTCGTTCAGGGCTGTTCTGCCGGCACGGGGGAAAGGCGCCGCCTCAGGCCCGACGGTCCAGACAAGCCGGTTCAGGCGCCCGATCGGGCGCCGCCGGTCCGCGGCCGGTCCCGCCGCAATGGGTACGGAACGCCTCCCCGGCCTGGGCCAGGGCGGTTTCCGCCGCCAGGCGCAGCGTGCAATCGGCATCGGCCAGCGCCTGCAGGCGGGGCTGCAGGGCGGCCCGGCGAGCTTCGCCACCGGCGCGCAGGGTTCCGTCGAGTTCGGTCAGGGCCAGCGCGCGCTGCTGCAGCAGGTGCTCGCAGGCGGCCTCGTCGCCGCCGGCCAGGGCCTGGAGCAGCGTCGCAGTTAGCTCTTCATTCCGGGTCAGGCAGTCATCCAGGGTCATTTCACGCCGATACGGACAGGAGGTTCGGCCGCACGCCCGGGGTTTCGGGTGTGGCAGGACGGGGCGCGGCCGTCGCGGGCGCCTCGCCGCCGCTCCGGACGGGTGCAGGATCCGCGCCAGCCGGTCCCCGGGCGCGGTCGCGCGCGGCGGCTTCAGCTGTGCCGTTGGGGATCTGGCGCCAGGCCTCGAGCAACGGCGTGAGCACGTCGATGCAGGAGCGCGCCCGCCGCGTGTCGCGGTCGACCAGCAGGCTCAGGTGCTCGCGGAAGAGAAAGTCGTAGATCGCCTCGAGATTGCGGGCGATGTCGCCGCCGGTCGCATGGTCGAGTGCGCCGCGCAGTTCGGCCACGATGCGCTGGGAATGGTTGACCTTCCTGGTGAACCCGCAGCGATCACCGGTCTCGAGGCAGCGTACGGCTTCCTCGAGGTCCGCGATCGTCTTCTCGTAGAGCAGCACGACCATGCGTTCCCGGGTCATCGTCCCCAGGTCCGTTTCACGATACCGCCGCACACCCTGATTTCCGTACATGCGTCCAGCCTTCCCGCTGCTTACTGCCTGTAGACGATGCTACTGAGTTGGTTGCCCTGCGCCTGGAGCTGCGAGACCATCTGTTCCATGGCCGTGAAGCGCCGTTGCAGTGTTGTCTGGTACGAATCGATGCTGCGCTCGTAACGGCCGATGCTGTCGTCCGCGTACTTGATGCGCTTGTTCAGCGAATCGGTCGAGATCTTGAACAGGCCCTCGGTGCTGCTGGTCATGTTCTTGATGGCCTGGTCCAGCAGGTAGGCCTTGCCGACGTTGCCGTCGCGGTTGATGAAGAAGTCGCGCACGTTGCCGAACTGCTCGGAGAGAACCTCCTTGAACTCGGCGTCGTCGAACTCGAGGGTCCCGTCCTCGCCGCGGGTGATGCCCATTTCCGAGAGCCGCGAGATGGCGCCCAGGCCACCATCCAGCGAGGAACTGATCAGGCTCGTGACGCGGCTGTCGACCGTGCGGGCCGCGGAATTGCCGCGCAACGAGCCCTCGGCGGCGGTCTGCTTGTCGAGATACGAGTAGAGGTCGTTGTAGGCGTCGACCATGCCCTTGACCTTGGCACTGATGCCGTCGGTGTCGCGCGCCACGCTGATCGTGATCTTCTGGGTAGCGCTGGCTTCGAGCAGGTTGAGCGTCAGCCCGCTGATCACGTCGGTCGGATTGTTGCTGGTCGCGATGACATCGATGCCGTCGACGGTGAGCGTGGCGTTCTCGGCGGTCGACAACGTGGTCATGGTGGGCACGACGCCGCCGCTCAGCCCCGACAGGTCGAGGGTGAAGGCGTTGGCCGTGCCGGCTTCGCTGCCGTTGACGACCAGGCGGTAGGGGTCCGTGGCCGCGCCGGTGTTGATCACCGAGGCCGACACGCCCTCGAAGTTGTCGTTGATGATGCCGGCCAGGCCCTCGAGCGTGTTCACGCCGACGAGCGTCAGCGATTTCGTCTCGCCGCCGACGGTCACCGACAGCGTGCCGGCGCCGATGTTGTCCTGCTTGCTGGCGTAGGCCTGCGACTGCAGCTTCTGCGCGGTCGCGAGGGTCTTGACGAAGATGTCGTATTGGCCGGGCGACGCGCTGCCGGAGGCGGTCGCCGTCAGCGATTCCGCCAGGCTGGAGGTGGCCTTCGCCGACGAGAACTCGTTCGCGGTGTCGAGCTTGCGGGCGGCCGTCTGCAGCGCCAGGAGCTTGGTCTTCAGGGTGGCCAGGGAACTGATCTGGTCCTGATAGGACTTCTTGTCCTTCTGGAGGCGGTAGATCGGGGCGCGTTTCAGTTCCACCAGCTGGGAAATGATGGAACCGGTATCCAGCCCGGTGGCCAGGCCGGAAAACGAGACTGACGACATGATCGGCTCCCCGGTTTCAGACAGCTTGTCGATCCGTCGACCCGCCTGCGCTCCGTCAGGTCATCTCGTCGATGACCATACCGGACAGTTCGTCCAGATTGCGGCGGAGGTTTAGCAGTTTTTCCGGGGGATATTGACGGATAACCGAACCGTCCGGATTGCGGATTTCAACGACGAAACCGTTGGTCACTTCGTCATGCCGGAACACGACCTCGTGGGGCTGCTTGTCCACCCGCTCGAGTGCCTGCTGGACGCGGTTGGCTGCTTCCAGGGCCGCTTGAGGATCGAGGACCGGATTTGCGGTTTCCACGGCTTCGGTGCGGCTGGATGCGGGGAGGGGCTTCCGGATTCCAGGGTTCCTTGGATCCGCCACGCCGTCCCGGCCCGTCGCCCGGAGGTCTGCCGGCATCTGTATCGACCTGATCGTGCTCATGACACACTCCCTTGCCTCCCGCATCCTGGATGCGGAGGGCGGGGCCCCGCCGGAGCGGGGCCCCGTCCGGGACTAGCTCATCAGGGCCATCGCCAGGCTGGTGCTCATGTTGGCCTGCGCCAGCATCGAGACGCCCGCCTGCTGCAGGATCTGGAACGAGGTCATGCGCGAGGTCTCCTTCGCGATGTCCACGTCGCGGATACGGCTGTTGGCGGCGGCCAGGTTCTCCGACGTCATGTTGATGTTCCGGATGGAGCTTTCCAGCCGGTTCTGCACGGCGCCGAAGTCCGAACGCGCACTGGTCACGGTCGAGATGGCCTGGTCGATCTGGTCCATCGCCGTTTCTGCGCCCGTCGCGCTGTCGATCGCGGCGGCCAGGCCGAGCTCCGTCACGTCCTGGGCAGTGCCCAGGTCGATGTCGACCGAGTCCGAAGCCGAGGTCCCGATGCCGACCTGGATCGCGATGTTGTTGCCGCTGCCGTCCAGCAGCTTGACACCGTTGAACTCGGTGGCGTCGGAGATGCGGTCGATTTCGCTCTTGAGCGCCCCGAATTCGGCATTCAGGTAGCCGCGGTCGGTGTCCGACAGCGTGCCGTTGAGCGACTGCTCGGCCAGTTCCTTCATGCGCAGCAGGATGTTGCTGACTTCGTCGAGGGCGCCTTCACCCGTCTGCACGAGCGAAATGCCGTCGGCGGCGTTGCGGGAGGCCTGGTCCAGCGCACGGATGTCGGATTTCAGGCTCTCGCTGATGGCCAGGCCGGCGGCGTCGTCGCCGGCGCGGTTGATCCGCAGGCCCGAACTCAGCTTCTCCATCGACTTACTGAACATGTTCGTGGAGTTGGTCAGGTGACGACGCGTGTTGATCGACGAAACGTTGGTGTTGATGCGGATTCCCATGGAATGCTTCCTCCTTGAGTGTGACTAGCGGGCGTCCTTGCCCGTCTCCAGTGTACCGGTCCGGCAAACCTGCCTCCGGACCGTATCGGAATCGGCAACCTGGTGGTGACGGACCGGCGGGGCCGGGCCGTCCCCTGCCTAGCCGCCGAGCAGGCTCATCGCCAGGCCCGTGGTCATGTTGGCCTGAGCCAGCATGGCCACGCCCGCCTGTTGCAGGATCTGGTACGACGTCAGATTAGACGTCTCGTAGGCAACATCGACATCACGGATGCGGCTGTTCGCAGCCGAGAGATTCTCTGCCATCATGTTGATGTTCCGGATCGAACTCTCCAGCCGATTCTGCACGGCGCCGAAACTCCCGCGCGCATTGACAACCAGCGAGATCGCGTCATCCACCTCGTCCATCGCGGACATCGAACTGGTGGCTGTATCCACCGCTGCGCCGAGGCCAAGGCCGACAACGTCCACATCATTGCTCAGGTCCACCGCGACACGGTCGCTGGCAGCGGTGCCGATGCCGACCTGGATCATGACGGTGCCGCCATCGCCGTTGAGCAGCTTGACGTCATTGAAGTCGACGCCGTCGCTGATACGGACGATCTCGTCCTTCAGCGCGCTGTATTCGGCGTTGAGGTAGCCGCGGTCGGTGTTCGAAAGGGTGCCGTTGAGCGACTGTTCGGCCAGTTCCTTCATGCGCAGCAGGATGTTGCTGACTTCGTCCAGCGAGCCTTCTGCGGTCTGGATCAGCGAGATGCCGTCGGCGGCGTTCCGGGCCGCCTGGTCCAGCGCGCGGATGTCCGACTTCAGGCTCTCGCTGATGGCCAGGCCGGCTGCATCGTCCCCGGCGCGGTTGATGCGCAGGCCGGAGCTCAGCTTCTCCATCGACTTGTTGAAGGCGTTGGTCGAATTCGACAGATGTCGGCGGGTGTTGATCGAGGAGACGTTCGTGTTGATCCGGATGCCCATGGTTTTCCTCCTTGAAAACGCTGGGGTCATCTTGGCCGGCGCCTGAGCGGGCCGGATGTCTGTCCCGCTCCGGGCGCGCGCAGCGAATCCTTTCGCTGCCCGACCATCCTCGCGTGACAGGAGGGGTATCGTCGGCGGGGGAGGGCGGCTTGAGTGGGAATTTGCAGAAAATGAAAAGGCGACCGTTGGAAGGGCGGAGAACGCCCTGCCCGGAGCTAGCCCTGCAGCAGGTTGAGCGCCAGCTGCGAGGTCATGTTCGCCTGCGCCAGGATCGAGACGCCGGCCTGCTGCAGGATCTGCAGGCTGGTCATCGTCGATGTCTCCAGTGCCACGTCGACGTCGCGGATACGGCTGTTGGCGGCGGCGAGGTTTTCCGCCGTCATGCCGATGTTGCGGATCGACGTCTCGAAGCGGTTCTGAGCGGCGCCGAAGTTGGCGCGCATCGAGCTGACGACGCCGGTCGCTTCGGTGATCAGGCCGATCGCCATACGCGCGCCGTCGCCGTTGGTGCCGGTGATGCTGGTGAAGGTGGCTGTGAGGTCCAGCGCCTGCGCGCTCATCGCCTGGTTGAGGTCGATGGACACGGCGCTGGTGGCCGCGTCCGTGCCGATGCCGACCTGCACCTCCAGGGACTGCACGGTCCCGTCCAGCAGCTTGATCCCGTTGAACTCGGCGGTCAGGCTGATACGGTCGATTTCGTCGAGCAGCTCCTGGAACTCGTTGTTCAGGTAGACGCGCTCGTCCTCGCCGAGGGTTTCGGTCGCGGCCTGTTCCGCCAGTTCGCGCAGGCGCAGCAGGATGCTGTTGACTTCGTCCAGCGAGCCTTCCGCCGTCTGCACCAGCGAGATGCCGTCGGCAGCGTTGCGCGAGGCCTGCTGCAACGCGCGGATGTCGGACTTGAGGCTCTCGCTGATGGCCAGGCCGGCAGCGTCGTCACCGGAGCGATTGATGCGCAGGCCCGAGCTCAGGCGCTCCATCGACTTCGAGAAGCGGGTCGTCGTGTCATACAGGTGCCGCTGAGCATTCAGCGACGCGACGTTGGTATTGACTCTG
>JAGNNA010000233.1 GCA_017990895.1 Reyranella sp. | reverse complement strand
CCAGGCAGTAGGGACGCAGGGCTGGGTCTTCGACTGGTTCCAGGCCAATGCCGGTTTCTTTTCGGCCGTCGTCGCCCAGACCAACATGATCTTCCTCGTCCTGACGATGATCGTGCTGGTCGCCGCCTTCAACATCGTGTCCAGCCTGGTGATGCTGGTGCGGACCAAGACGGCCGACATCGCGATCCTGCGCACCATGGGCGCCAGCCGGGCGACTATCATGCGCATCTTCCTGCTCGACGGGCTTTCGATCGGCGGCGCCGGTACGGTTCTGGGCGTCGTGCTGGGGCTGGCCTTTGCCCGCAACATCGAGGCGATCCGGCAGTGGCTGCAGCGGACCTTCGACATCGTGCTGTTCGACCAGACTCTCTACCTGTTGGCTGAGCTGCCGTCGCGGATCGAATGGAGCGAAGTCGCCGGCATCGCGATCATGGCCCTGGTGTTCGCCTTGCTCGCCTCGATTTACCCGGCGGCACGCGCGGCGCGCCTCGATCCGGTGGAGGGCCTGCGCCGTGAGTGAGCGCGCGCCTGTCGTCGAGCGCTGGCTCGCCTGGCGCTACCTCGCCACACGGCAGCGCGAGGGATTCGTATCCTTCATCGCGATGTTCTCGCTGATCGGCGTCGCGCTCGGGGTGGGGACCCTGATCGCCGTCCTGTCGGTCATGGGCGGCTTTCGCGAACAGCTGCTGGGCCGCATCATTGGCATGAACGGCCATGTCATTGTCGCCGCGCGGGGCGGGTTGCTGCAGGCGACGCCTGAGCTGCTGGCGAAGCTCAAGGAAGTCCCCGGCGTCGAGGCGGTGCGTCTCACCCTGGAGCGGCAGGTTCTGGTCACGGGGCACGGGCAGACCCGCGGCGCCCAGCTTCGCGGCGTGCGCCGGGAAGATCTCCTGAACCGGGAGATCGTCTCGAAGAACATCGTCTTCGGCGATCTGGCGGAGTTCGGCGTCAAACCCGGCCTGGTGATCGGCGAACGGCTGCGCCAGCAGATGCAGGTGAGGGTCGGCGAGCCGCTGACGGTCGTGACCCACCAACTGAACGAAAGCGGCACGATCGCGCCGCGCTACAGCGACTACGATATCCTCGCGACCTTCCTGAGCCGCCGCTACGAGTTCGACAGCACGCTCGTGTTCATTCCGCTGGCGACGCTGCAGCAGGATCTTGAGTATGGCGCCGATACGGTGAGTTCGATCGACCTGTTCCTGAAGGACCCGCAGGCTGCGCCGAAGGTGGCGGAGGAGCTGCGCCGGGCGCTCGGCCGCGAGGACCTGCGCGTTTCGCATTGGCTCGGCCTGAACGCGCGCTTCGTCGGCGCCTTGCAGGTCGAGCGGGTGATGATGTTCATCATCCTGACGCTGATCGTCGTCGTGGCGGCCATGAACGTGGTCGCGAGCTTCACCATGCTGGTGCGCGTGAAGCGCGGCAGCATCGCCATCCTGCGGACCATGGGCGCCGGGCCGGGCACGATCGTGCGCGCCTTCTTCATGGCCGCCGCGGCTGTGGGCGTCGTCGGCACGGCGATCGGCGCGGCGCTGGGGCTGCTGCTCTGCGCCAACATGCCCGCGATCGGTCGTGCGCTGGCGAACGTCACGGGCGGTGCCGGCACGGCGGGGGCCGAAGTCGACTTCATCACCTCGATGCCCGTGCGGGTGGATCCGTTCGAGGTGGCTTTCATCATCGCCGTCGCGATCGTGCTGTCGCTCGTCGCCGCGGCCTATCCGGCGTGGCGCGCCACCCGGATCGAACCGGTCGAAGGATTGCGACATGAGTGATACCGCCAAGCCGCTCGTCCTGCAGGGCATCCGCCGCACCTTCGTGCAGGGCGACCGTCGGCTCGACGTGCTGCGCGGCGTCTCGGTCGACCTGCATCCCGGCGAGATCGTGGCCATGGTCGGCCAGTCGGGCAGCGGCAAGTCGACCCTGCTGCACATCGCTGGCCTGCTGGAACGGCCCGACGAGGGCGAGGTCGTGGTCGACGGCAAGCCGACGGTCCGGATGGCCGACAAGGAGCGCACGTGGCTGCGTCGCAACTTCCTGGGCTTCGTCTACCAGTACCATCATCTGTTGCCGGAATTCTCCGCCGTCGAGAACGTGATGCTGCCCCAGATGCTGAACGGCGTCGCCGGCGGGGCAGCGCGCAAGCGGGCGTCCGATCTCCTAGGGCTGGTCGGGCTCGGCGACCGGCTGGACCACCGGCCGGGGCGCCTGTCGGGCGGCGAACAGCAGCGCGTGGCGATCGCCCGGGCCGTCGCCAACGCGCCGCGCGTGCTGCTCGCTGACGAGCCCACCGGCAACCTCGATTCGACGACCTCGGAGACGGTTTTCCAGCAACTGCTGGCGCTGGTGCGGGAGACCGGCATGGCGGCGCTGGTCGCCACGCATAATCCCGAGCTGGCGGCCCGCATGGACCGCACGGTCACCTTGCGGGATGGCGTCATTCATTCTCAAACCGGCGTGTAGATCACCAGCTTCAACGCCGAATCGTCGTTGCACTGGAACGAGGCATGCTGGAAGCGGAGCGTGCCCTTCTTCGGATGCATGAACTTCTTGATGCCGGCAGTGCCGTCACGAATGTCGTGCGCCTTCCACCAGCCGGCGAACTCGGCACTACCCTCGTGGAGCCTGTCGAGCAGCTCGACGAAAGCGGGATCGCCGGCCCATAGGTCGTGCGTCTTGCGGAACTGCGCCACCATGCGCCGTGCCTCGTCCTCCCAACCGTTGCCGAAAAGGCGTCGTACAGCCGGGTTCGTCAGCACGCAGAGCAGGGTGTTGCGGCCGCCCTCGGGAATGCGGCCCCAGGCGAAGGTCTCCTCGGCCGCCTCGTTCCAGGCCAGGACGTCCCAGCGCCGGCCGATGACGTAGGTCGGATGCGGCAGGCTCTGGACCACCCGCTGAACAGCCTCCGGCACCGTCTCCTTGGCGAAGGCGCGGCGATCGCCGTGGCGGGCGAGGGAGCGCAGGTGGTTGTGCTCGCTCTCGCCGAGCTTCAGCGCGCGGGCAATGGCGTCGATCGTCGTCAGTGACGGATTGACGTCGCGGCCCTGTTCGAGCCGCACGTACCAGTCGACACCGATCCCTGCGAGCTCAGCGACTTCCTCGCGCCGCAAGCCGGGCGTGCGCCGCCGCCGTGTCGCGATCAGGCCGACCGTCTCGGGTCGAAGCCGCTGCCGCCGCGAGCGAAGGAAATCGCCGAGTTCGCTACGTCGTCCGTCCATGGGCTTCTCTAATCCCAAGATAATACCAGGTCTGAATGATTGCAATTCGACTCGTTAGAGTGCGCCATCCCGAGAATGAGGTGATCCATGAAAGCAGCTGTGCTCAAGACGCTCGGTACACCGCTCAGCGTCGAGACCGTGCCCGATCCCGTGCTGGGCACCGGCGAGGTGATCGTCGATGTCGCGGCCGCCGGCGTCCTCGCCTATGCGCGCGATGTTTTCAGCGGAAAGCGGAACTACCTGCTGGAGCTTCCGATCGTCCCGGGCTCGGGCGGCATCGGGCGCGTCCGGGCGATTGGACCGGACGCGACGCGGCTCGCCGTTGGGGACTGGGTATTCATCGATCCGACCGTGCGAGGGCGCGACGACGCCGTGGCGCCCGACATCATCCTCCAGGGGCTGACGGCCGGGAGCGAAGCCGCATATCGCCTGCAGCGCTACTACCATGACGGTGCGTTTGCCGAGCAGGTGCGCGTGCCGACCGAGAATGCCGTGACGATCGGCGCCATCGAGAGGGCCGAGGCCAGCCGCTGGCTCGGGTTGGGCCGGCTCTTGGTGCCCTACGGGGGGCTGCTGGCCGGGCGGCTGCTGCCGGGCGAGACCTTGCTGATCAACGGGGCAACCGGCGCCTTTGGCAGTGGAGGCGTGGCGATGGGTGTCGCGATGGGTGCGGCACGCATCGTCGCCACCGGGCGCAACGCGGAGGTACTGGCCGACCTCGAGCATCGCCTGGGCGACCGTGTCCGGACCGTGAAGATGAGCGGCGACGAGGAGGAGGATCGCCGGCGGATGCAGCAGGCAGCTGATGGTGCGATCGACATCGTGCTCGACCTGTTGCCGCCGGAAGCGAGACCGAGCTGGGTCCGCGCGGCCGCCTTGGCCGTCCGGCCTTATGGCCGCGTAGTCCTGATGGGCGGCCTCCGCGAAGATGTGGCGCTGCCTTACGCCTGGATGATGCGATATGGCATAGAGGTGCGTGGCCAATGGATGTACCCCCGCGACGCGGTCCGTCGCCTGGCCGGGATGGTCCGCTCGGGCCAGATCCGGCTGGATGGCCTTGCGGTGACCGAATTCCCGCTGGATCGGGTCAACGAGGCCGTCGCGCATGCAGCGGCGAACACGGGCCCTTTCAAAATGACGGTGGTCTGCCCCTGATTCTCGCCTCGTTTTCCACAAGATGCGGGAGCCATATTGGGGCGTGCCCCTCGCTGATTTCATCCATCTGAAAGTTCGTTCCGCCTATTCGCTCACCGAAGGCGCGAACAAGGTCGACAAGATCGTCTCGCTGGCCAAGGAGGCTGGGATGCCGGCGGTCGCCGTCACCGACCGCAACAACCTGTTCGGTGCGCTCGAATTCTCTCAGTACGCGGCCAAGGCCGGCATCCAGCCGATCGTCGGCGTCGACCTCGCCATCCGGCGCGAGGAGGAGGGCGGCGTTGCCGTCGCCAGCAAGTTGCTGACGGTCGATTGGTTGACCCTGCTGGCTCAGAACGAGGACGGCTACACGAACCTGATGCGGCTGGTGAGCCGCGCCCATCTCGACTTCAAGGCAGGATCGACCGCGGCCCTGCCGTTCGACGAGCTGGTCGGCCAGACCGAAGGCCTGCTCGCCTTCAGCGGCAGCCCGGCCAGCGCGTTGGGCCGCCTGCTGGGCGCCGGCCAGGGCCCGGCGGCCGAGCATCAGCTCGAGCGCCTCGCCAGGCTGTTCGACGGCCGGCTCTATCTCGAGGTCCAGCGCCATGGCGAGGACAACGAGCGCCGGATCGAGGGACCGTTGATCGACCTGGCCTATGCCAAGGGCCTGCCGCTGATCGGCACCAACGACGTGCACTATCCCAAGGCGGCGATGCACGCCGCGCACGACGTGCTGCTCTGCATCGAGCAGGGCGCGCATATCGACGATCCCAACCGTCGCCGCCTGAGCGGCGAGCACTATTTCAAGTCGGCGGAACAGATGCGCGAGGTCTTCGCCGACCTGCCCGAGGCCTGCGACAACACCCTGGTGGTGGCGCAGCGGTGCGCCTACATGCCCGAACCGCGCAAGCCGATCCTGCCGAGCTACACCAAGCTCAAGGGCCGCTCGGAGGGCGAGGCGCTGCGCGACCTGGCGCGCGGCGGCCTCGATGAGCTGCGCACGCTCGGCCGCCTGGCCGCCAATATCGAATTCGCGAAGTACGAGGAGCGTCTCGTCTACGAACTCGACATGATCGAGAAGATGGGCTTCGCCGGCTACTTCCTGATCGTGGCGGACTTCATCCAGTGGGCGAAGGATCATGACGTGCCGGTCGGACCGGGCCGCGGGTCGGGCGCGGGTTCGCTGGTCGCCTGGTCGTTGAAGATCACCGATCTCGATCCGCTGCGCTGGGGGCTCCTGTTCGAGCGCTTCCTGAACCCCGAACGCGTGTCGATGCCCGACTTCGACATCGACTTCTGCCAGGACAAGCGCGACCGGGTGATCCGCTACGTGCGCGACGAGTACGGCCACGACAGGGTCGCCGCGATCATCACCTTCGGCAAGCTGCAGGCCCGCGCTGTGCTGCGCGACGTCGGGCGCGTATTGGGCATGCCCTATGGCCAGGTCGACCGGATCTGCAAACTGGTTCCCAACAATCCGGCCAATCCCGTGACCCTGGGCAAGGCGCTGGAGACAGAGGACCTGCTGAAGGAGCAGTACAACGCCGACGAGGAGATCAAGCGCCTGATCGACCTCGCACTGCAGCTCGAGGGCCTGTTCCGCAACGCCTCGACTCACGCCGCGGGCGTCGTGATCGGAGACCGGCCGCTCGACCAGCTGGTGCCGCTGTTCCGCGATACCGACAGCAAGGAATCGCTTCCTGCGACCCAGTTCAACATGAAATGGGTCGAGCCGGCCGGCCTGGTGAAGTTCGACTTCCTCGGCCTCAAGACTCTGACGGTGATCGAGAAGGCCTGCGATTTCATCGGGCACGACCAGATCGACATCGCGAAACTGCCGCTCGACGACAGGAAGACCTTCGAACTGCTCGCCCGCGGCGACGGATCGGGGGTTTTCCAACTCGAAGGCAACGGCATGCGCGATGTGCTGCGCAAGATGAAGCCTGACCGCTTCGAGGACATCATCGCCGTGGTGGCGCTCTACCGCCCCGGCCCGATGGAGAACATCCCGAGCTACATCAAGCGCAAGCATGGCGAGGAGGAGCCGGACTACCTGCATCCGTTGCTGGAAGGGATCCTGAAGGAGACCTACGGCATCATGATCTACCAGGAGCAGGTCATGCAGATCGCGCAGGTGCTGAGCGGCTACTCGCTGGGCGGCGCCGACCTGCTGCGTCGCGCCATGGGCAAGAAGATCCAGGCGGAGATGGACGCCCAGCGGGCGCTCTTCGTCGAGGGCGCCGAGAAGAACAACGTGAGGCCGGACAAGGCTTCGTCGATCTTTGACCAGGTCAACAAGTTCGCGGGTTACGGCTTCAACAAGAGCCATGCTGCAGCCTACGCGCTGGTCTGCTACCAGACGGCCTATCTCAAGGCCAACCATCCGGTCGAGTTCTTTGCCGCCACAATGACCCTCGACATGGGCAACGTGGAGAAGCTCAACGGCTACCGCCGCGACCTCGACAAGATCGGCGTCGAACTGCTCCCACCCGATGTGAACAAGTCGACGGCCGAGTTCACCGTGGAGAAGACCGAAGACGGAAAGAAGGCGATCCGCTACGCGCTGGCGGCCATCAAGGGCGTCGGCAAGGAGGCGATGAACCGGCTCGTCGAGGAACGTGCTGAGAAAGGGCCGTTCAAGGATCTGTTCGACTTCGCCGAGCGTCTCGACCAGCGCGTGCTGAACAAGCGCCTGCTCGAGAGCCTGGTGAAGGCGGGGGCCTTCGACACGCTGAACAAGAACCGCGCGCAGACCTTCGCCGCTGTCGAAGCACTGACCCGCCATTCCCAGGCGACGCACGAGTCGCGCGGGAGCAACCAGAACAACCTGTTCGGCGACGATACCGCCCAGCGCCGTCCGCAACTGGCCAAGGTGCCGGACTGGGCGCCGATGGAGCGGCTGCAGAACGAATTCGCGGCCATCGGTTTCTATCTGTCCTCGCATCCGCTGGCTTCCTACGAGAAGAGCCTGCAGCGGCTGGGGGTCAGTCGCGCCGCCGACCTGCCAGCCTTGCTGGCGCGAGGCACGCCCGGTCGGATCAAGCTCGCCGGCACGGTCATCGACCGGATGGAGCGCACCTCGGCGAAGGGCAACCGCTTTGCCTTCCTGCAGTGCTCGGACCAGTCCGGAGCCTTCGAGTGCGTCATGTTCAGCGAACTCCTGAGTTCGAAGCGCAACCTGCTCGAGGCGGGCCAGGCGATCCTGATCTCGGTCGACGGCCGGCTGGACGGCGAACAGGTGAAGCTCACGGCGCAGTCGGTGGAGAAGCTGGAGGATGCGGTCGCGAACTCCGCCGCGGGGCTGCGCATCGTGATCACCGATCCGATGGCGCTCGAAGCCCTGCGCAAGGCGCTCGAGGGCAAGCGCGGGCGCGGGCGGGTCACGCTGGTCGTCCCAATGCCGGAGGACTCCGAGGCCGAAATCACCTTGCCCGGAACCTATTCGATCGCCGGCGGTCTGCGCGACACGATCGGCAGCCTGCAGGGCGTCGAGAATGTCGAGGAAATTTGAGCCGCCAGACCGGGCTCTTTGAAATCGAAACCGCCGCGCCCCGAAAGCGGAGAACGTCGGGGGCGGGCAATGTCAGGCCAGCCAGGGATTCGCTCCTGCTGGAAGCACCGCTTCTCCCGCCGGAAATCCGGCTCGGCACATCGTCGTGGTTCTTTCCCGGCTGGCGGGGCCTGGTCTACGA
>JAGNNA010000232.1 GCA_017990895.1 Reyranella sp. | reverse complement strand
GCCAATGGCAGCGCAACGTGGATTGCGTGTCCCGGTCCTCGCGGTACTGCGCGAGGTATGTCGGCCAGGCCTGTCGCTCAGCGAGATGGGCCAGCCACGCCGATCGCAGTTTCCGTGCTACTGGCCGATCCTCCTGTTGTGCGAGAAACGCGG
Organism: Reyranella sp.; assembly: GCA_017990895.1. Classification (GTDB taxonomy): domain Bacteria; phylum Pseudomonadota; class Alphaproteobacteria; order Reyranellales; family Reyranellaceae; genus Reyranella. The sequence goes on along the minus strand of JAGNNA010000232.1, from coordinate 7,893 downwards.
CGATCTCGTCGTCGAGCGGGAGTCGCGGGTCGCCGCCCGGCTGCGCCGCAACGGGGCGTATCAGCGCCAGCTGTCCACTCAGTCGCGCCGCCAGCAGGTAGGAGTAGAGCGGATAGCGCTGCAGGGCCTCGGAATCGCCGCCGGCCGGGACGAAGGGGGCGGCAGTCACGGCAGCCATGGCCGCAACGAAAGCCTCGCGCACGTGCTTCGGGGTGGTGGCGTCGTTCGCGCGCGCGGATGAGCCCAACGCGAGAAGGGTGAAGAACAGCAGCGTAATGAGGCGCGGTGCGGTCTGCATGAGGGTCCATCCGGGGCGCGACGGCAAGTTACCGCATTGCAAGAAGAATTTCGCCGCCATTTTGGTCGTTGCCATTCTCATCCAGCTGTACGGCGCTGGGTACTTTGTCGTCCAGTACGGAGCGCAAGACTTTCGGGTTCGGGCGCACCTGCGGAAGACCGGCCGTCTGTTCTGCACAACTTCCAGCTGCTGTTCCAAGGATCCAAAGGCGCCGCACTCCAACGCGACGTCGGACTCAAGATTGCTGACTGACCTGAGCTGGCGAATGGAGCTAAGTGGCGGAAACTACTAATCTATTTTCCGACTGGGCGAGGGTGGCTGAGGTGGAGCCGCTGCGTCCTCACCCCCTCGTGGTGAGAGAGATGCCGATGCCCGGTCGACGATAAGAATGTCCCCCCATTACAAATTGTTTTGCAGTGCCGCAAACTTGCGCGGTCAGGCCGCACCCGCTTCCCCGGGGCGCTGGCCGGCTTATCGGAACCAGATGTAGGGAGAGACTCATGCTGTACACGGGACCCGCCTTCAGCGCCGCGGCACTGGGCGATGGCATCGTCGAACTCAAGTTCGACCTCGCCGGCGAATCGGTCAATAAGCTCAACCAGGTTGCGCTGCGGGACTTCGCGGCGGCGACGCAGGTGATCGCGAAAGACGGCAGCGTGAAGGGCGTCGTCGTTACGTCGGGCAAGGCGGTGTTCATCGTCGGCGCCGACATCACCGAGTTTGGCGCGATGTTCGCGGCCGGCGAGGCAGCCATCGCCAAGTCCGTGCTCGAAGTGAATCGCATTTTCAGCACGTTCGAGGACCTGCCGGTTCCGACGGTCGTTGCGATCAACGGCGTGTGCCTCGGCGGCGGTCTCGAGCTGGCGCTTTGTGCCGATTACCGTGTCATGTCGACGGCCGCCTCGGTCGGCTTCCCGGAAGTGAAACTAGGCATCTTCCCGGGCTTCGGCGGATCGGTGCGCATGCCGCGCATCGTCGGCGTCGACAACGCCGTGGAGTGGATCTGCTCCGGTGCCGACAAGAAGGCCGATGCCGCACTGAAGGACGGCGCGGTCGACGCCGTCGTCGCTCCCGAGCAGCTGCGTGACGCGGCGGTCTCGATGCTGCAGCAGTGCATCGCGGGCAAGCTCGACTGGCAGGGCCGTCGCGCGGCCAAGCTGGCGCCGCTCAAGCTCAACAAGATGGAACTGACGATGGCCTTTACGTCGTCGATGGCCGTGGTGGGCGCGCAGGCCGGTCACAACTACCCGGCGCCGATGCTTGCGCTCAAGAACATGCAGGAAGCGGCCACGCTCGGTCGCGACGCCGCGCTCGAAGTCGAGGCGAAGTATTTCGCCAAGGCGGCATTGACCCCGCAGGCCGGCGCCTTGATCGGCGTCTTCCTTGCGGACCAGGGCGTCAAGAGGGCGGCCGGCGCCTGGGAGAAGAAAAGCAAGCGCGAGATCAAGCAGGCGGCCGTGCTCGGCGCCGGCATCATGGGTGGCGGCATCGCCTACCAGGCGGCCTACAAGGGGCTGCCGATCGTGATGAAGGACATCCGCGACGACGCGCTCGCGCTCGGCATGAACGAAGCCGGCAAGCTGCTCGCGAAGCAGGTCGAGAAGGGCCGGATGACTCCTGCCAAAATGAGCGAGACGCTCGGCCGCATCCGGCCGACGCTGAACTACGGCGATTTCGGCAACGTCGACATCATCATCGAGGCAGTCGTCGAGAATCCCAAGGTGAAGAAGGCCGTGTTCGCCGAGGTCGAAGGACTCGTGCGCGAGGACACGATCATCGCGTCGAACACGTCGACGATCTCGATCAGCCTGCTGGCCGAAGGCCTCAAGCGACCGCAGAACTTCGTTGGCATGCACTTCTTCAACCCGGTGAACATGATGCCGCTGGTGGAAGTGATCCGCGGCAAGCAGTCCTCGGAAGAAGCCGTCGCTGCGACCGTCAAGCTCGCGAGCAAGATGGGCAAGACGCCAGTCGTCGTGAACGACTGCCCGGGATTCTTCGTCAACCGCGTGCTGTTCCCGTACTTCGCCGGCTTCCACATGCTGCTGCGCGACGGCGCCGACTTCCAGGCCATCGACAAGGCGATGGAGCGATTCGGCTGGCCGATGGGTCCCGCGTACCTCATGGACGTCGTCGGCATGGACACCGGCGTGCACGCCGCGGAAGTCATGGCCCAGGGTTTCCCGGACCGCATGCGCCATGAGTGGCGGAACGCGACGCAGGTGCTGGTCGACAACCAGCGCTACGGCCAGAAGAATGGCAAGGGCTATTACGTCTATGCGCCCGACAAGAAGGGCAAGCCGAAGAAGGCGGTAGACCCGGCGACCTATGACCTGATCAAGGGCGTGGTCGCGGAGCGCAAGGAGTTCGCGCCCGAGGAGATCGTCGCGCGCTGCATGGTGCCGATGGTCAACGAAGTGGCGCGCTGCCTCGAGGAGAAGATCGTCGCCTCGCCGCAGGAGGCCGACATGTCGCTGCTCTACGGGGTGGGCTTCCCGCCGTTCCGTGGCGGCGCCTGCCGGTACGTCGACCAGACCGGCGCGGCGAACTACGTCGCGGCTGCGGACAAGCTGGCGTCCCTCGGCAAGGTCTACGAGGTACCGCAGCTGCTGCGCGACATGGCCGCCTCCGGCAAGAAGTTCTTCGGCTGACCGCGGCCTTCACGGATTACACGGAGAGATCAAGATGAGTCTCAATCCCCGCGATGTCGTCATCGTCGATGGCGTCCGCACTGCGATGGGCCGCTCGAAGGGCGGCATGTTCCGCCACGTCCGCGCCGAGGCACTCTCGGCCGAACTGATCAAGGCGCTGTTCCGCCGCAACCCCGGCCTCGACATGCATGAAGTCGAGGACGTGATCTGGGGCTGCGTGAACCAGACGCTCGAACAGGGCATGAATATCGGCCGCAACGCGCTGTTGCTCGCCGGCCTGCCGCACACGGTGCCCGGGCAGACGGTCAACCGCCTGTGCGGTTCGTCGATGCAGGCGCTGCACACGGCGGCTGCCCAGATCATGACCGGCCAGGGCGACGTGTTCGTGATCGGCGGCGTCGAGCACATGGGTCATGTCGGCATGATGCACGGCATCGATCTGAACCCGGCGGCGTCCACGCAGTACGCGAAGGCGTCGAACATGATGGGCCTGACTGCCGAAATGCTGGGCCGCATGCACGGGATCACGCGCGAAATGCAGGACAAGTTCGCCGCGCGGTCGCATGCCAAGGCGTGGGAAGCGACGCAGACAGGCCGATTCAAGAATGAGATCGTCGGTATCGAGGGGCACGACGCCGTCGGCGCGCGCGTGCTGTGCGAGATCGATGAAGTGATCCGGCCAGAGACGACCGTGGCGGCGCTGGCTGCGCTGCTGCCGGCGTTCGACCCGAAAGGCGGCACCGTCACGGCGGGTTCGTCGTCGGCGATTTCGGACGGCGCGTCGGCGATGCTGGTCATGAGCTACGAGCGTGCCAAGGCGCTCGGCCTCAAGCCGCGCGCGAAAATCCGCGCGATGGCCGTGGCGGGCTGCGACCCCGCGATCATGGGTTACGGCCCGGTGCCAGCGACGAAAAAGGCGCTCAAGCGCGCTGGCCTGACGATGGAAGACATCCAGATCGCCGAACTGAACGAAGCCTTTGCGGCGCAGTCGTTACCCGTCATCAAGGATCTCGGGCTGATGGACACCTTCGACGAGAAAGTGAACCTTAATGGCGGCGCGATTGCACTGGGTCATCCGCTCGGTTGTTCCGGCGCGCGCATCACGACTTCGCTCGTCAACGTGATGGAGCAGAAGGGCGCTACGCTCGGAATCTCCACCATGTGCATCGGCCTGGGCCAGGGCATCACCACGGTTCTCGAGCGCACCTGACCTCTCACTTCCGCCCTTCCTGCCCCTCTCCCGCATTGAGTGGGAGAGAGGCGGGCTGGCAGCCCTGGCCCCGGCGGCCCGGTTGCGTAGCTTCCGCACTTGCCATGGCCTGTCCTGCGCATAAGCCCCGATAGTCGCGGGCGCCGTCCGGAGCGAGATTCCGACCGCTGATCTTCAGGGCGGAGGGCATATGGACACGAAGGCGCGGGACGTAGCAATGGAACTGGCGGAGGACGCCCGCCAGGCGGAGTGGGAGAACGTCAGTTTCACGGCCGAGGTTTTCAAGGGCAGCTTCCGCTGGGACCTCGTGCATCCGTTCCCGGCGCAGTCGCCGGAGGACCGGAAGATCGGCGACGAGTACCTCGTCAAGGTGCGCGAAGTGCTCGAGCGGCATGTCGATCCGTACCAGATCGACGAGCAGGGCGAGTATCCCGCCGCCGCGCTCGATGCGATGGCTGCGATCGGGCTCTTCGGCATGAAGATCCCGAGGGAGTACGGCGGCCTCGGGTTCTCCATCACCAATTACGCGCGCGTGCTGGGCATGATCGGGAGCTATTGTTCCAACACGGTCACATACCTTTCGGCGCACCAGAGCATCGGCGTGCCGCAGCCGTTACGCGAGTTCGGTACCGAGGAGCAGAAGCGCAAGTACCTGCCACGCCTCGCGCAGGGCGAGATTTCCGCGTTTGCTCTGACCGAGCCCGACGTTGGCTCCGACCCGGCGCGCATGGGTACCGTGGCCACGCCCACCGAGGACGGCAAGGCGTTCATCCTGAACGGCGACAAGCAGTGGTGCACCAACGTCACGGATCCGAAGACGACGATGATCGCCGTGCTGGCGCGCACCCCGGACAAGGTACTGCCGAACGGCAAGGAGATTCCGCAGATTTCGTGCTTCGTCGTCGAGACCGCGTGGTCGGGCGTCGAGCGGGTGCGGCGCTCGACATTCATGGGACTGCGCGGCATCGCCAATGGCTCGGTCACGTTCAAGAACGTCCGGGTGCCCGTGGAGAACATGATCGGCAAGCCCGGGGAGGGCCTGAAGATCGCGCTGGCCACCCTCAACGTCGGCCGGCTGGGCTTGCCCGCCGCCGCCATCGGCGTCGGCATGGCCTTCGTCGACGACGCTCGCTGGTGGGTCACCACGCGGCAGCAGTGGGGCCAGCCGGTCGGCAAGCACCAGGCCATCGCCAGGATGGTCTCGAGTTATGCCGCACACCTGTTCGCGATGAAGAGCATGGTGTACCTGACCTGCGCGCTGGCCGACCGCAAGAACGTCGACATCAGGCTGGAGGCCGCGGCGGCCAAGTATTTTTGTTCAGAGACGCTCTATCGAATCCTCGACGACTACCTGCAGGTGCGCGGCGGTCGCGGGTATGAGCGCGCAACTTCGCTCTACGAGCGCGGGGAGCGACCGACCAGTGTCGAGATGGCGATCCGCGACATGCGCGTCGGGCGCATCTTCGAGGGCTCGTCGCAGGTCATGCACCTCATCATGGCGCGCGAGGCGCTCGACACGCACTTCAAGCTGGTGATGCCGATCCTCCAGCCCAAGCCCGGCCAGAAGCTAAGCAAAGGCGAAGCCATGATGAAGGCGGCGGGGTTTTACTCGACGTGGCTGCCGAAGCTGTTCATGCCCGAGACCGGCCATCACCTCGAGGCCAGGCATCTCAGCGAGGTAAACCGCAAGCACCTCGCCTATGCGGGCAAGACCAGCAAGCTGCTGGCCCGGCGGCTGTTCGCCACCATGGCCAGGTTCGGCCCGAAGCTCGAGAAGGAGCAGTTGATCCTCGGCAATTTCGTCGATGTAGGCGTCGACCTGTTCGTGATGTCGACCACGCTGTCGTACGCGGACCACCTGCTCAATGAAAACCCGGCGGACCAGAGCCCGCAGGAACTGGCGGACCTCTTCTGCCGTGAGGCGCGGCGGCGCATCGAGGCGAATTTCCGTGCCGTGAAGTCGAACAACAACCGCTCCTATCGCAAAGTCGCCGGGCTGTTCATGGACGGCAGCCTGGGCTGGCTCGCCGATGGCTCGATGAACCCGATTCCGCCGCAGTACCGCGACTGGGAAAAGAACGACTACGAGCACCCGGCGCGGGACCTGGCTGCGCGCAAGGCTGAGGAGCGAAAGACGCCGCAACGCGACGAAGCGGCTTGAGGAAGGTGGCGACCGGAGGCTTCCCGCCGATTGCGGCGCCAGACGCGCGCGTCCTGATCCTCGGTTCACTGCCTGGTGTGGCCTCGCTCGCGGCAGGTCAGTATTACGCGCAGCCGCACAACGCCTTCTGGCGCATCATGGGCGAACTCTTCGTTGCGGGACCCGGCGTTCCCTATGCTGAGCGGGCCGATCGACTGCGCGCGAGTGGGATTGCGCTGTGGGACGTGTGCCAGGAAGCGGTGCGTCCCGGCAGTCTCGATGCCGCGATCGACCTGAAGACCGTCGTGACCAACGACTTCAAGCGCTTTTTCCGCGAGCATCCCCGTATCGCCCACGTCTGTGTCAACGGCGGTACGGCCCATCGACTGTATGTGCGCAGGGTGCGACCCATCCTGCCCGAACCGCTGTCGTCGCTGCCCCTGCATCTGCTGCCATCGACGAGTCCGACACACGCGTCGCTGCGATTTGCGCAGAAGCTGCAACGCTGGCGCTTGCTCGAAGGGCTGCTGACGGGTTGAAGGCACGCCGCCGCGAACGACACCGGGCTACGGTGCCTGGCCAGTCCCCGAACGATTTCATCCGTTCCCTGGCGCCTCGCGCGCGATGCGAACGACCTCTTCTGCCGTCTCCGCGAGACGCAAGAGCCCGAGCTCGTCGCGCGTGATGGTTCCTGCGCCGACCAGCGTCTGATCGAGGAACCGCTGCATCTCGCCCCAGAAGTCCCGACCCACTGCGATCAGCGGAAAGCGCTCGATCTTGCCGTTCTGCACCAGCGTGGCGAGTTCGAACGCCTCGTCGAGCGTGCCGAAGCCGCCCGGCATCACGACGAACGCGCACGAGTACTTGACGAGCATCACCTTGCGCACGAAGAAATGCTCGAAGCCGATGAAGCGGTCGAGGTAGTCGTTGGGCTTCTGCTCGCGCGGCAGCCGGATGTTGCAGCCGAGGCTCAAGGCGCCGGCCTCGCGCGCGCCACGATTGGCGGCCTCCATGATTCCCGATCCACCGCCCGTCATCACGGCGAAGCCGGCTTTGCCCAGCTCGAACCCGACCTCACGCGCCAGCTGGTAGTAGCGATGGCCTTCGCGAAAGCGCGCGGAACCGAAAACCGTGACGCACCGCTGCTGGAATTCGAAGCTTTCGAAGCCGTGCAGGAATTCCAGGAAGAAGCGCACGGCGCTTTCGAGGTCGGCGGCGCGGTTGCGCCGACCGGACAAGAAGAGTTTCTCGGCGCCCTCGACCTGCTGCAGCAGCGAAGTTTCGTGCTTTCCTTCGGACCCGTTCGTCACGCACACTCTCCCGGGCTGCGACCGTCCATGCCGGACGCGCCGATACCCGAATGATACCGAAGGGAGCGCAACACCAATGATCGGATATGTCACGCTGGGCTCGAACGACATCCTGCGGGCGGCCGCGTTCTACGACGAACTGCTGATGTTGCTGGGTGCAGGCCGGTTCATGGAGTCCGAGACCATGGTGGCGTGGGCCGTGTCCCTCGACGAGCCTGCGCTAGGCGTAATCAAGCCGTTTGACGGCAAGCCGGCGTCATTCGGCAACGGCGTGATGGTCGCGC
>JAGNNA010000231.1 GCA_017990895.1 Reyranella sp. | reverse complement strand
CCGGACATCTGCGTGAACAGTTCGCCAGCGAGATGCTGGCTGGTGCCGATGCCGCCCGAAGCCCAACGCAGTTCCTGCTTCTTCGCCAGTTCCAGGAATTCCGGCAGGGTCTTCGCGGGCAGGTCGTTGCGCACCGCCAGGATGAACGGCATGCGCACCAGCCGCGTGATCTGCGTCAGCGCCATCGGATCGTACGGCATCTTGGTGCGCAGATGCGGGCCGGCGGTCAGCGTACCGGCGCCGGTGAGCGACAGCGTGTAACCGTCGGGGGCCGCATGCGACATCGCCTCGACGCCGATGATCCCGCCGGCGCCGCCCTTGTTCTCGATGATGACTGTCTGGCCGAGTTCCTTCGACAGCGGCTCCATCATCAGCCGCGCCGTCAGGTCGACGCCACCACCCGGCGGGAAGGGGACGATCATCTTGATCGGCCGCTCGGGATACTTGCCCTGTGCGGAGGCGGCGCGAGCGACGAGCGGTAAGGCGAGTGCGGTGGCCAGGAGCTGCCGCAGAGTTTGTCGACGAGTGCTACGCAAGAACCGGTCCTCCTGTTACGCGCGCCGGCCCGACGGTTCGTCAGGCCGGCACCGCTCGTTCGAATGCAATGGCGATGCCATGGACAATCCCTGCTGCGCGAACACGCACCGCAAGTCCTGCCTACAGCGCGACCTTCTTGAACACCTCGACGAAGCGATCGACGTCCTGCTCGTCGTTGTAGACGTGTGGGCTGATGCGCAGCCGGCCAAGACGCGGCGCGGCGTAGACGTTTTCGGCCGCGAGCTTCTGCGGCAGGTCGTCGTCCATGCCCTTCGGGAACTGCAGGCAGAGGAGGTGCGGCGCGCGCAGCTTGCGGTCAATCATGCGCACGCCGGAGTTTGCGAGCCCGTCGGCAAGGCGGTCGGTCAGCATGGAAAGCCGCGCGACGATGGCATCGTTGCCCCAGCCCGCCATCATCTCCATGCCGACCGCCGCCATTTCGAGCGTGATGAAATGGTCGCGTTCACCCATGTCATAGCGGCGCGCGCCGTCTGCGTAGGAGAGGTCACGGAAATAGATTTTGTGCTCGGCGGCCACGCCCTTGCGCGCGGGCGCCGTCTGCTCGAGCGGCACGCCGTTCTGGCGGCGCTTGGCCACATACATGAAGGCGCGACCGTAAGGGCCAAGCACCCATTTGTAGGTCGGGAAGATCAGGAAGTCGGGATCGAGCGTCTTCACGTCGATGCGGCGGACGCCGGCATCGTGGGTTGCATCGACCAGAAAGGCCGCACCCGCCTGCCGCGCCACCTCGGAGATCTGCGACAGGTCGAGCGCGCCGCCATCCGACCAGTGCACGGACGAGATCGAGACCAGCGAGAGGGGAGCGGCACCCTTGCGGGACATCGCTTCCAGGACGGCCGAGGTCCAGTCACCATCGCCGGGCTGCTTCACCTGTTCGACGGTGAAGCCTGCTTCCACGGCGCGGCTCATCCATTCCAGGACCGGCGACGTGTGGTCGTCCTGCAGCACCAGCACGCGGCTGCCGCGCGGCAGGCTCATCACCTTGCCGGCGGTCGAGACACCGTAGCCGACTGACGGGATCAGTGCGATGTCGACGGGATCGGCACCGATCAAGGCCGCTGCTGCCCGGCGAGCGCGCTCGTACTGCCTGGGCATGAAATCGGCTTCGAGCTTCCACGGCTGCCCTTTGCGCGCGACTCCGATCCGGCCTGCCTCTTGGACGGCCAGGGGCAGCGGACTCCAGGCCGCGGCATTGAGGAAGCAGACGTCGCGCGGAATGTCGAAGAGTTCGCGTTGGGAAGGAAGCATGGGGACCGCCATCGAAAGGATGCCGGCAGCCTAAGCCATACGCAGACCAAGAAAAAGGACGCCCGTCTTTCGACGGGCGTCCTGATGTCGTGCCTAAAGGCGGCGATTGCGACGTTAGCCGTCGATGGCCTTCTTCAGCGCGTCCTTGGTCTTGCCGATGGCCTGCTGGGCCTCGCCCTTGCGCTCCTGAAGCGCGCCCTCGACCTGCATCTTGTCGCTGTCGATCATCTTGCCGATGCCCTGCTTGGCATTGCCGATGGCTTCGTTGGTGACGCCCTTGATCTTGTCGGTCGTGCTGCTCATGACAATCTCCTCTGTTGAATGGCTTCGCGGCTCATCAACGCGCTGCCCCACGAGACGTTCCTGCGTTCCGTCACGCCTCATTGTCGCCACAACACTGGTCTTTTTGGGGAAACCATCGCTTACCTGCAGCGTTGGATGTGCACGCGCTTGGCGCGGCCGTTGTATTCGGGATGGCCCCCGAACCGCGGCGTGTTGTGGTCGACGGCCCCTTCGCGCCCAGGAACCAAGGCGCAGAGGGACGGGATGGCACCATCAGATTTCGACTACGGCTCGGCCCTGTTCCTGGATCTCGACGGTACGCTGCTCGAGATCGCGGCGACGCCCGAGCTCGTCGTGATACCCCCCAATCTGCCCGGCATCCTCGCGCAACTGCATACGGTCCTGGGCGGTGCCCTGGCGATCGTCAGTGGCCGCTCGCTGAAGACGATCGACCAGTTCCTGCAGCCCTTCTCGTCGGCAGCGGCCGGAGAGCACGGCGTCACCCTGCGCTTCAGCGATGGAACCATTGAAGAAATGCCGGCCGGCCTCGGCGTTACGCAGGCATGGCGTGATTCGATGGTCGCGGCAACGGAGCGATGGCCGGGCGTGCTGGTCGAGTCCAAGCCTCATGGATGCGCGATCCACTATCGGCTGGCACCCGAGCGTCACGACGATGTCTGGCGTCTGGCGCGGGCTCTCGTGCCAGAGGATCATCCCTGGTTTCGGCTGATCCCTGCGCGTGAAGCCGTCGAGATCGGACCGCGTGGCACCTCCAAGGGGCATGCCGTCGAACGATTGATGAAGGACGGCGTCTTCAAGGGGCGCCGGCCGATTTTCATCGGCGACGATTTCACCGACGAAGCCGGCATGAGTGCGGCCCGGCGCCATGGCGGCGAGGGGCTGCGCGTTCAGGAAGCGTTCGACGGCGACCCAGCGAAGGTCCGCGGCTGGCTCGCGCGCAATGCCGATCGGATGGCGCGCGCATTGGACACAGAATCGGCAGGAGCGACAGCCCGTCCATGAGTACCCTCGACCTCGGCGTCATCGGCAACTGCTCGATCGCCAGCCTGATCGATCGCAACGGCCGCCATGTCTGGCACGGGCTGGGGCGGCTGGACGGCGATCCGGTCTTCAATGCCCTGCTGGGCGGCAACGATCCGCAGGCCGGCTTCATGGACGCGCTCTTCGACGGGATGAAGGAAAGCCGGCAGCGTTACCTTCCGAACACGGCGATTCTTGAGACGACCATAGAGTGCGCCGGCGGAACGGCGCGCATCTTCGACTTCGCGCCGCGCTTCCGGCGCTTCGGACGCATGTTCCGTCCTCCCATGCTGATGCGCCGTCTCGAGCCGGTGGCGGGCCGGCCGCGCGTCACGCTGCGGCTGCGTCCCACCTTCCAATACGGCGCACGCAATGCGCAGGTCACGATGGGTAGCAATCACATTCGCTACTATGGCGATGCTGCGGTTCTGCGACTGACCACCGACGCCTCGCTGAACTACGTTCTGCACGAGACCGAATTCTCGCTCGACCGCCCGCTCACCCTCATCGTGGGAGCCGACGAGAGCATCACCGACAATGTCGACCAGCTCTCACGATCGTTCCTGAGCGAGACCGAGATCTACTGGCAGGGGTGGGTGCGCGATCTCAATATCCCGTTCGACTGGCAGGTCGCGGTGATCCGCGCCGCGATCACGCTGAAACTCTGCAGCTACGAGGATACCGGCGCGGTGCTGGCGGCGCTGACGACCTCGGTGCCGGAAGCCGCCGGCACGGTGCGCAACTGGGATTACCGCTTCACCTGGCTGCGCGACGCGTTCTTCACCGTGACGGCGCTGAACCGGCTGTCGGCCACGCGCACCATGGAAAGCTACGTGCGCTTCATCATCGATGTGGTCGAGGCGGGCAGCGCTCGTGGCGAAGTGGAGAGTGTCGCCCCCCTGTTTCCGATCGCACCGGGCACCGACACGGTGGAGCGTCTGATCGAGAGTTTGCCGGGTTACCGAGGCTACGGCCCGGTGCGGATCGGCAACGCCGCGGTCGGGCAGCGCCAGAACGACGTCTATGGATCGATGGTGCTGACGGCGGCGCAGATGTTCTGGGACGAACGACTGCCGAGACAAGGTGATGTCGAGCTTTATCGTCAGCTCTGTGCCGTCGGCAACGCGGCGCATCGCGCGGCCCTCACGCCCGATGCCGGTCTGTGGGAGTATCGCGAGCGCGAGGAGGTCCATACTTTCTCCGCCGCCATGTGCTGGGCCGCCCAGCATCGGCTGGGCATGATCGCCCGGCGCGTGGGCCTCGGCGGCGAGTCGCGCGAGTGGCTCGCCAAGGCGGGAGTGCTGCGCCAGGAAATCCTGCAGCGCGCCACAATGTCCGAAGGCTGGCTGTCGGGCGTTCTCGACCGCGAGATGGCAGACGCGTCCAGCCTCGTGCTGCCGGAGATCGGTCTGCTGCGCTCCGACGATCCGCGCTTTCACGCCACGCTCGACATGGTGTCGAAGCGGCTGATGAAGAACGGCTTCATCATGCGCTACATCGAGGCCGACGATTTCGGCGCGCCGTCCAACGCCTTCCTGCTCTGCACCTTCTGGTACATCGATGCGCTGGCCAGTGTCGGCCGCCGTGAGGAGGCGCTCGAACTGTTCAACAACGTGCTGGCACGGCGGAACCACGTCGGCCTGCTGTCCGAGGACCTCGATCCGCGCACCGGCGAGCTGTGGGGCAACTTCCCGCAGACCTACAGCCAGGTCGGCCTCATCCTGTCGGCCATGCGGCTCTCGCGGAGTTGGGAGGAGGGGCTTTGGCACGCCTCGTAATCGTCTCCAACCGCGTACCAGTCCCGAAGGCGCGAGGCACCGCGGCCGGCGGGCTGGCCGTGGCACTGCGCGACCTGCTGACGCCGGGTGCGATGTGGTTCGGCTGGAGCGGGCGCCTGACCGCCGAGCCTTCCACGCAGACCGCCATCGTCGAAGCGCGCGGCGTGACCTACGCGACGGTCGATCTGACGCCCGACGCCTATCGCGGCTTCTACGTGGGCTTCGCCAACGGTGCACTTTGGCCGCTGCTGCACTTCCGTCTTGGCCTGATGCATTTCCGCCGCGAGGACTACGAAGGCTATCTGTCGGTCAACCGGTCCTTTGCCGCGTCCCTGGCGCCGATGCTGCAAGGCGACGATACGGTCTGGGCCCACGACTATCATCTCATCCCCTTTGCCCGTCTGCTGCGTAAGCAGGGCTTCGAAGGCCGCGTCGGATTCTTCCTGCACGTTCCGTTCGTGCCGCCGTCGATGCTCGAAGCCATACCCGTGGCGCGCGAGTTGGTGGCGGATCTCTGCGCCTACGACGTGGTGGGGTTCCAGACCGAGGAACACGCGCGCGATTTTCGCGACTGCGCGCAGCGCCTGTTGGGCGCCACGGTCGAGGGCGAGTGGATCCGGCTGGCCGGCCGTCGTCTTCGTGCCTTCGCCGATCCGATCGGCATCGACGCCCAGGGCTTTGCCCAGGACGCCGCGCGCGCCGAAGGCGACAAGGAAGTGCTGCGGGTCGCCGAGAGCCTGTCGAATCGCGCCCTCGCGATCGGCGTCGACCGGCTGGACTATTCCAAGGGACTACCGCACCGCTTCGAGGCATTCGGCCGCCTGATCGAGAAGCATCCCGAGCACAAGCGGAAGATCCATTTCCTTCAGATCTGCCCGCGTTCGCGCGAGGAGGTCGACGAGTATCGCAAGCTGCGCACCGAGCTCGACCGGCTGGCGGGCCGCATCAACGGCCGCTTCTCGGAGTTCGACTGGACGCCCCTGCGCTATTCGACGCGCGGTGCGCCGCGCTCCACTCTGGCAGGCCTCTATCGCCTGGGCCGGATCGGTGTGGTGACGCCGCTACGCGACGGCATGAACCTGGTCGCCAAGGAGTTCGTGGCCGCGCAGTCCGACGAGGATCCCGGTGTACTGGTCCTGTCGCAATTCGCCGGCGCCGCCCAGGAACTCACCGAGGCACTGATCGTTAATCCGTTCGATCCCGATGCCATTGCCGACGCGATGCATGTGGCGCTCACCATGCCCCTCTCGGAAAGGCGGGAACGGCATGGCGTGCTGAAGGAGAAGGTCATGCGCACGACCGCGGACGCCTACTGCCGGCGCTTCATAGAGGCGCTCGAAGCGCCGGATGCCGCGCGCGCCGCAGCCTAGGACACCAGGCCGAAGGCTGCAGGGTAGACGACCAGCCCATCGTCACCGTCGAGGGCACCGGGGACCAGTTCGAGCGCCATGAAGGAGTCGCCGTCGAAAGGACTGTCGAGGCCGCTCGCCAGCTCAGCCGAGAAGCCGAAGCGCGGATAGTATTCGGGATGGCCGAGCACCACGACGGCCTGCCATTCGCGGTGCCGTGCCAGGTCGAGGCCGGCTTCGACCAGCGCGGTGCCGATGCCGGATCCCTGCCGGTCCGGATGGACGCACATGGGCGCCAGCGACAGGGTCGGGACGGCGTCGTCGTCGACCATCGTCGTCAGCGCGCTGAACAGGATGTGGCCGACGATGGCGCCATCCTCGACGGCCACCAGCTCGACGGCATCGATGAACGCCTCGCGCAACTCCTCGATCAGCCTGCCCTCGAACGGGCCGCCGAAAGCCAGATCGTTCAGGTGGCAGATCGCCTCGTCGTCCGCCGGTTCGCGCTCGCGGATCACCACTTCCCGGATCACCACATCGTGGCCGCTGCCCGGCCCGGCCATTCGCGATCGTAGGTTTCGCCGCCGACCCTCGCGTCGCTCAACGCCGCCAGGATCTGGCCGGCGCTGGGCAGCGACTTCGGGTCGACATGTCGAGCGGGGTTCCAGAGCTCGGAGCGCACCAGCGCGCGCGCGCACTGGAAGTAGACGGCATCGACCTCGATGACGGTCACCGAACGCGGCGCTTTCTCCTCGACGGCGAAGGATTCCAGAAGATCGGGGGCGATGCTGAGATGGGCGCGTCCGTTCACGCGCAGCGTGTTGCCGACGCCGGGGATCATGAACAGCAGCGCCACCCGGGAATCGCGCACGATGTTGCGCAGCGAATCGATCCGGTTGTTGCCGCGGCGGTCCGGCAGCATCAGCGTCTTCTCGTCGTGCACGCGCACGAAGCCCGGCCTGTCGCCGCGCGGCGAGCAATCGAGACCCTCGGGGCCCGACGTCGCCAGCGCCGCATAGGGCGACGCCTCGATGTAGGCTCGGTAGTGCGGCGTGATCCAGTTCACTTCCTTGACCGTCGCCGCCTCGACCGGCCGGCCGTAGATCGCCTCGAGCTCGGCTTCGGTTCTCAGGATGTCGGACATGTCGTCAGGCCCACTGCGCGGGAGAGGTGCCGAGGGGTTCGGCGGGACGGGCGTAATAGGCCGGGGTCTCGCCGAGTTGCACCACCGGCTTCAGGTGGCGCAGCCGGCCGAGCGGGCCGACGCTTTCGGTGAGGAGCCGCAGCAGCGTGGCCTCGGGCAGTTCGGCGGCGCCCTGCGCGGCGTCGACGGTGCCGAGGCTGGCGAGCCAATGCGCGACCTGCACCAGCGAGACGCGGACCTGCCAGGAACCGCCCTGTTCGACCCGGCGGGCCAGCGCCACCAGGGCGCCCAGCGCGCCGAGATAGCCCGCGATGTAGTCGAGGGCCTGGACCGGCAGGTTGCGCGGCTTGTCCAGCGAGCCCTGCGTGGCGGCGAGGCCGGTCACGTTCTGCGCGATCGAGTCGAAGCCACGTCGCGCCGCCCATGGGCCTTCATGGCCGTAGGCGCAGAGGCTCACGCAAACGATGCCGGGTCGCAGCGCCGCCACCTGCTCTGGCGAGAAGCCGCGCGCCGCCAGGGCGCCGGGACGATAGCCCTGGGTGAAGATGTCGGCCTGCTTCAGCAGCGACGTCATCGTTTCGACGCCGGCCGGTTCGCGCAGGTCGATCCAGGCGCAGCGCTTGCCGTGCCCGGTGTCCATCAGCAGC
>JAGNNA010000230.1 GCA_017990895.1 Reyranella sp. | reverse complement strand
ACGCTGCGCGGCGGGCTGAAGCTCGGCAAGTCGCTGGGCGCGGACTTCATCCTGATGAACCTGCAGTATGTGCCGGCCGTCGTCGCCGCGCCCGACAAGGAAGCCTACGAGAAGATCATGGCCGATGCCGCCAGGGACTTTTCCGCCGGCCTGTTTCGCCGCTACGACATCATGCGCGGCTGGTACGATGACGGGATGCCCTACGCCCAGTTCGTCCAGCTCGACGGACTCCATCTCAACGATTTCGGCCAGAAGTGCATCGGCAGGCTGCTGACCCGATCGATCGTGGATGCGCTGAAAGCTCCCTGACAAGAGGACGCCCCATGCCCCGCCGTTTCGTCGATCTCTCCATATACCTCGAGAACGACGTGATCTCGGATCCGCCGCCGTTCGGGCCGAAGATCCAGTATCACAAGCATGCCGACACCGCCGGGCAGATCGCGGGTTTCTTTCCCGGGCTCAAGAAGGAAGACCTGCCCGATGGCGCCGGATGGGCGGTCGAGAACGTCAACCTCTCGACCCACAACGGCACGCATCTCGACGCGCCCTATCACTTCCATCCGACGATGAACAAGGGCGAGCGCGCCATCACCATCGACGAGGTGCCGCTCGAATGGTGCTTCCAGCCCGGGGTGAAGCTCGATTTCCGCGACAAGCCGGACGGCCACGTCATCACGGCCGCCGAGGTCGAGGAGGAGCTGAAGCGGATCGGTCACGAGCTGAAGCCGCTGGAGATCGTCGTCGTGAACACGCGGGCGGGCTCGCGCTACGGCAACAACGACTACGTCAATGCCGGCTGCGGCATGGGCTACGACGCCACGATCTACCTGCTGGAGAAGGGCGTGCGGCTGACCGGGACCGACGCCTGGAGCTGGGACGCGCCCTTCTTTTTCACTGCCCAGAAATGGGCCAAGGACCACGATCCGTCGATCATCTGGGAAGGTCACAAGGCCGGCCGCGACATCGGCTACTGCCACCTCGAGAAACTGCACAATCTCGAATCGCTGCCCGGCGACGGCTTCACGATCGCCTGCTTCCCGCACAAGATCCGCGGTGCCTCCGCCGGTTGGACACGCGCGGTGGCGATCTTCGAGGAGTAGCTAGAGAGAGGCGGGTCGGCGCGCGAAGAGGAGCGCGAGGCCGAGGGTTGCGATGAGACCGCCGGCGGCCGTGCGCAGGCGACGCAGCAACGCCGGCCGTCCGACGGCGATCGAACGGGCGCGCGACGCCAGCAGCGCCACCACGACGTCGACGGCGGTATTGAGCGTCACCGAGATCAGGCCCAGGAGCAGGAACTGAAGCCAGACCGGGCCGGCCGACGGATCGACGAACTGAGGCAGGAAGGCCAGGAAGAACGCCGCGGTCTTGGGATTGAGCGCCTCGACGAGGATGCCCTCGCGGAAGGCCCGTGCGGTGCCCGTCGTCACCGGCGTCGCCTCGAAGGGCCGGCGTGCCTCGCGGATCGCCTTGATGCCGAGCCACACCAGATAGACCGCGCCCGCGAGCTTCAGCAGCGTGAAGGCCTCGGCGCTGGTCATCACCAGCGCTGACACGCCGACGGCGCCGGCCGCTACATGGACCAGTCCGCCCAGGCCCGTGCCGAAGCTGGAGGCCAAGCCTTCGCTCCGGCCCCCGGCAAGCGTGCGAGCCGCCACGTAGAAGATCCCCGGCCCGGGCGAGATCGCGATCGCCAGGGCCGTTGCGGTGAAAAGCGCGAGGGTCGCAGTATCCATCGCGGCCTACGGCAGCGGGTCGGGCTCGCCCGGCGGTAGCGGCATCTCGAAGACGTTGAGGGTCATCGAGACCAGCATGTAGTAGCCGCAGACACCCACGAGATCGACGACGCCCTTCTCGCCGAACGCATCGATGGCGCGCTTGTAGTTGGCCGGCGCTACCCGGTTGGTCTCCAGATACTCGGTGACGAAATCGTAGACCACCTTCTCGACGTCGCGCTTGAAGGGCGGCGTCGCGCGCAGGCGGACCGCTTCGATGATGTCTTCCGCGAGGCCGGCTTCCTTGGCGAGGCGGGCATGGGCGTAGAACTCGAACTGCGCCTTGAAGTGTCGGCCGACTAGGCAGATCGCGAGTTCGGACAGGTCGCGGGGCAGAGAATTGTGGAAGCGGCAGTACTCGCCGAGCTTCTGGGCGCGGTCGGCCAGAATCGGGCTGCGCAGCCACGGCTCGAAGGGCCCGCGCAGGCCGCCGCGCGGGCCGGACATGATCGCGTCGGCGACCTTCTTCTGTTCGGGATCGAGTTTGTTCAGGTCGAGCGGTGCCAGACGCGACATGGCGTTTCCTCTTTTCTGGATTTTCGAAGGTTTAGAGCGGGCAACCGGCGTCGCCGACGCGGCTGGCGTCGGCATTGTCGAAGATGTGGTTCACGATCGACAGGCCGGCCTGCATCGCCGCGCTCGACCGGACATTGCAGGACCCGGTCGCTGTCCACAGTACCTTGCCGCCGCTCGATTCGTAGAGCGTGAGCGACACGCGCAAGGTCGAACCGGAGGGTACCGCCGGGATGGTGTCGCGCCGGCCGATCGGGTTGGCGGGCAGCATGAGGCGCGGATTGGCGCCCGTTTCGTAGTCCTGGGCCTGCATCATCGGCATTTCGCGATCCATGCCGCCGGACAGGTCGAAGTAGCTAACGTCCATGCGCATGACGTTGCCGCCGCTGAAGCCGACCTGGTTGCCGCGCTGGGTGAGTCGGACCATGACCTGGCGGCGCAGTTCGCGCGCGAGGTGCGTGTCGGAGGTGAGCTGGACGGCGATCTTGATCTTCGGGATCTTCTGGTAGGCCTTGATCTCCAGTTCACCGAGCTTCGGACCGGCGGGCACGCCATATCCCTGGGCCGAGACTGGCGCGGCGAAACAGAGCGCCGAAAGCGTGACAAGGGTGGCGGCGATGCGCATTCGTCTGTCCTCTAACGTCCCTCGACCGCCGTCAGCCTGCTCCAGCCGGCTTCGTCCCGGTCGAGCATGCGCTTCAGCGATTCGAAATGCAGGAAGGCCTGCTGCGCCTCGCCCGCGATCTGCCTGGCCGTATGCTCGGCCATCGCCTCGTCGATATTGTGCAGCTCCCGGCCGGTCTGCATGGCCAACACCTGCACCATCGCCGCACGTTCGAGGTAATAAAGGTCGTCATAGGCTTGGGCAACGGTCGGACCCGAGACGATGACGCCATGGTTTCGCAGGAACAGGATGTCCTTGTCGCCCATGGCCCGGCACATGCGCTCGCCCTCGTCGTTGGAGAGCGCGACGCCGCCATAGGCTTCGTCGTAGGCGATGCGCCCCCAGTAACGGAAGGCGTTCTGGGTGCACATTTCGATGCGGCCGTCGCGGATCGAGGTCAGCGCCGTCGCGTAGGGCATGTGGGTATGCAGCACGACCTTGGCCCGCGGGTTCCCGGCATGGATGCGCGCATGGATGTAGAAGGCGGTCGGCTCGACCTCGTACTTGCCCTCGATGATGTTGCCGTCGCCGTCGGCCATCACGATGTCGGACGGCGTGATCTCGGACCAGTGCAGGCCCTGCGGGTTGACCAGGAAGAGGTCGTCGCGGCCCGGGACCGCCATGCTGAAATGATTGCAGACGCCTTCGTTCAGCCCGTGCCGCGCGGCGGCGCGCAGGGCGGTGGTCAGGTCGATCCGCGCCTGGGTGACCGGGTCGTTCGCCAGCATTTCTAGAGCTCCATCCTCGACGGCCGTTGCAGCGCCGATGATGCGGCTTCCGGCAATCGGGGCCAAGGGAAATTGGTGCGATCAGACGGGGGAGGAGTTGCGTGGCCCGTCGGTCGCCGAGATTTCGCGTACCAGCTTGGTGCGCACGGCGCGGCCGAAATGATCGAAATTGTCGGCCACGACCAGGAACGAGCCCGGTCCGCCGATCACGCTCTCCTCGTAATACTTGTCGAGCGTGAGGTCGGGCGGGCGGCCAAAATTGCTGCGGTTCATCATCACCGGCAGCCCGTTGATCACGATGCCCTGCGACACGAGCTTGTCGCGCACGATCTCGGCCGGCGGGCCGTCGTTGGTGCGGCCGTCACCCGAAACGTCGATGACCCGACGCTTGGCGACGAAAGGGGCATTCTCGAAGCGCTGACCGGCGTGAACGAGGGCAGCTCCGACGGCGGTCCAGCTCTGCGAGGTTCGCGGCGCCTCGGCAAGCTTGTCGGCGAAGCGCCGGGCGGCGCCCGGACTGTCGATCACCGTCCAGTCGATCACGATCTTCTGGAAGTGCGCGCCCGCCCACTCCGTGTAGCAGATCGCAATCCGTCTGTTCTCGCCCGAGAGGATGGCGTCGATCACCCGGTCGTTCGTCAGCGCCTCGATATAGCCGCGGCGTTGGAGCTCGGCTTCGACCTCGTCGATCGATCGCGAGACGTCGACGGCCAGCACGAGCTGCAGATCGACCGGTGTCTGGGCGCGAGCCGACGTCGCCGTCGCCAGCGCCGCCATGGAGCCTACGAGCGCCGACCGTCGCCTCATGCCCACCTCCGTCGAAGCAGCAAAGCATAACACCGTCGCGGCGTGCGCAAACGAAAACGCCGGAGGAAATCCTCCGGCGTTCAGGTCGACCGTCAGGAACGGCCTATTTGTCGGAACGGCCTACTGATCGTCGTCGAAGCCGCGCTTGCGCGGTTCGTAGTCCCGCTCGCGACGCGGACGGTCCGGGGTACCCCCGCCGAAACGACGGGCCGGCTTGCCGAAATCGCCGCCTTCAGCCGGAGGAGCGGGAGGTGCGCTGGTGAAGTCGGCACGGCGATCCCGCATCGGGCCGCCGTCGCCAGCGCCACGGTAACCACCGCCACCGCCGCCTTCGCGACCGCCGCCGCCGCCGTAACCACCACCGCCGCCTTCACGACCGCCGCCGCCGTAGCCGCCGCCACCGCCGCGATAGCCACCGCCGCCGCCGTCACGACCGCCGCCACCGCCGTAGCCGCCGCCACCGCCACCACCGTAGCCGCCACCGCCGCCGCCGCCGTACGGCGGGCGCGGGCCGCGCGGACGGAAGCCGCCGCCATCGCGGCCACCACCACCGCCGCCATAGCCACCACCGCCGCCGCCACCACCACCGGGCTGACGTTCGACGGCTTCACGGACCGCGATCGAGCGGCCATCCAGCAACGCGCCGTTCATGGCCTGCATGGCCGAGGCGCCTTGGTCATCGGTTTCCATCTCGAGGAACGCGAAGCCGCGGCTGCGGCCGGTTTCGCGATCCACGATCACTTTCGAGGATGTGACGGTGCCGAACTGAGAGAAGGCTTCTTGCAGACGCTCAGACGTGACCGAATAGGGCAGGTTGCCCACAAACAATTTGCGACTCATTCAAGGCTCTGGGCTAGAGGAAGGATCGAGCGGAGTCCGGCGCGCGCTTGCTGGACGGATGCGTCCAAGCGTTTCGATGACCTATGACAGATGACCAAGTAGCTCACGGGAAGACGTTGACCGGTATCGCGCTCCGCGACTGTGTGCCGAGACTCATGATGATGCTCGTCGGCGAGTGTCGCAATGCAGCACTTATGCGCTGATTCAGGCTTTAAGTCCACCCGTCGCGGGGTTGAGACGCATCGAAGCACGGCACACAATTGATGGGAATTCGGGAGGGATTGGAAAGTGATCGTCGACCATAGAACCTATGAGCTTCAGCCAGGTCGCCTGCGCGACTTCCTCGCGCTCTACGAAAAGGAGGGCTTGCCGGTCCAACTCAAGCATCTCGGCAACCTCGTCGGCTACTACACGACCGAGGTCGGCAACGTGAACGAGATCGTTCATATGTGGGGCTATGCCGATCTCGCCGACCGCACGAAGCGTCGCGCGGCGATGGCCGCCGATCCCGCCTGGCAGGCTTATTTGCAGAAGAGCCGAGAATATATGAAGACGATGAACAACAAGATATTGGTGCCCACCACCTTCTCACCCACGAAGTAAGGGAAAGATCTCCAACATGGCTACCGCATACCCGCGCCGCAGCGGCGCGCAGGTTCTGATCGATCAACTGCGTATCCACGGCACCGACACGATCTTCGGCGTGCCGGGCGAGAGCTACCTGGCCGCGCTCGACGCGCTTTACGCGCAACGCAATTCCATCCGCTACGTGATCTGCCGCCAGGAAGGCGGCGCCTCTTACATGGCCGAGGCCTACGGCAAGCTGACGGGCAAGCCCGGGGTCTGTTTCGTCACGCGCGGGCCCGGCGCCACCAATGCCAGCGTCGGAATGCATACCGGCTTCCAGGATTCGACGCCCATGATTTTGCTGGTCGGCCAGGTCGCGCGCGAGCAGTCGGAGCGCGAGGCGTTCCAGGAAATCGACTATCGCCGTATGTACGGTCAGATGGCCAAGTGGGTGACCCAGATCGAGGATGCCCGCCGCATCCCCGAGATCGTGAGCCAGGCCTTCCATCGCGCGATGAACGGCCGGCCGGGCCCGGTCGTCATCGCCCTGCCCGAGGACATGCTGGTCGACGAGGTCGAGGTCGCCGATGCCGGCCCGTTCAAGGTCGCGCGCGGCGCGCCGGCGCCCGAGGACATGGCGTCTTTCCGCGAGCTGCTCGCCGCGGCGAAGCAGCCGCTCGTCATCCTGGGCGGCGGTGGCTGGGACGCGAAGGCGTGCGACGACATCAAGGCGTTCGTCGAAGCCAACCACCTGCCGGTGACGACGGCCTTCCGCAACCAGGACCTGATCGACAACCGCCACGACAATTTCGTCGGCGATCTCGGCCTCGGGGTGAACCCGCCGCTCGGCAAGCGCATCAAGGAAAGCGACCTCATCATCGCGATCGGTCCGCGTCTCGGCGAAGCCACCACCGGCGGCTACACCATGTTCGACCTGCCGGTGCCGGCACAGAAGATGGTGCACGTGCACGCCGGCGCCGAGGAGCTGGGCCGCGTCTATCAGGCGACCCTGCCGATCAATTCGGGCATGGCGCAATTCGCAGCCGCGGCCAAGGCGATGAAGCCGGTCGACGCCTCCGCCTGGAAGGCGGGCGTTGCCGCGGCCCGCGCCGACTATCTGAAGAACATCGAGCCGACGCCGCAGCCCGGCTCCGCCAACCTCGCGGAGATCGTGGGCTGGCTGAACAAGCGCCTGCCCGAAGACGTCATCGTCACCAACGGCGCGGGCAACTACGCCGGCTTCGTGCATCGCTTCTTCCAGTATCGCGGCTTCCGTACCCAGCTCGCGCCGACCAACGGCTCGATGGGTTACGGCGTGCCGTCGGCGGTGGCGGCCAAGGTCGCCGCGCCGGGGCGCACCGTGGTGTCGTTCAGCGGCGACGGCTGCTTCCTGATGAACGGGCAGGAGTTCGCGACCGCCGTCCAGCACGGGGCGAACGTCGTGTTCATCGTCGTCGACAACGGCATGTACGGCACGATCCGCATGCATCAGGAGCGTGAGTATCCGACGCGCGTCCACGGCACCGAGCTGAAGAACCCCGATTTCGCGGCCTATGCCCGCGCCTTCGGCGGTCATGGCGAGACGGTCGAGCGCACCGCCGACTTCGAGCCGGCGTTCGAGCGCGCGCTTGCCGCCGGCAAGCCCTCGATCATCCATGTGAAGACCGACGCGGAAGCGATCACCTCACGCATCACCATGAGCAAGCTGCGCGAACAGGCGCTGGCGAAGCAGAAGCAGTAACGAGACAAGCGAAAGGCCGGACGCGAACTCGATTGACGGGCTTGCGTCCGGCCATCGCCGCCCTTATAGAGGCGGTCCGTGGAGATTTGAGCCGACCGGCTTGCGACCACGTTAAACATCGCTAAAAGGTCGGAGGTGCTCGCAAAGCCCCCGTCCTTCCAGGTCGGGGGCTTTTCGTTTGCGCAGCTGGAAGGGCGCGCGGCGAGACAGGAGAGTGAGATGGACGGTTCGATTCCCGTGAAGAAGGCGCAGGCCGATGTTTCGAAGTGGCGCGCCCAGACCCGCGCCGTGCGCGGCGGCCAGATCCGCAGCAACTTCGACGAGACGTCCGAAGCGCTGTTCCTGACCTCGGGCTATGCCTATTCGAGCGCGGAGGAGGCCGAGGCCACCTTCAAGGGCGAGAGCAACCCCCAGCAGTATTC
>JAGNNA010000229.1 GCA_017990895.1 Reyranella sp. | reverse complement strand
GTCCTGCACGGCCGGTCCGGCACCTTTGTAGGGGACGTGCGTCATGTCGAGCTTCTCGGCCTGGTTCAGCATCTCGCCCCAGATGTGCGAGGAGGAGCCGTTGCCGAACGAGGCGAAGTTGACCTTGCCCTTGCGCTCGTTTGCCCAGGCGACGAATTCCTTCACCGATTTGATGCCCAGCGAGGGCGGCACGACCATGGCGAGCGGCGCCAGCCCGTGCTGCGTCACGGGCATGAAGTCCTTGAACCCGTCATAGGGGATCTTCTTGTAGACGTACGGGTTGATGCACATCATCGACGAGTTCACGTAGACGAACGTGTAGCCATCGCCCGGCAGGTTCTTGACGATCTCCATGCCGACCATGCCGTTGGCGCCGGGCTTGTTGTCGACGATCACCTGTTGGCCCAGCACGCCGGACAGCTTCTCGGCGAAGTAGCGCGACACGACGTCGGTCTGGCCACCCGGCGGATAGGGGGCGACCAGCCTGATCGGCTTGGTGGGCCACGCCGCCTGCGCAAAGGCCGACGAGGCGAACAGGACCAGCGCGCCCGCGAGCGCGAGGACGGATTTTTTGGACATGATGCGTTTCTTCTCCCTTGGGCGCGAAGCCTAGCGGGAGCGAAACGCCCTGCCAATCGTCATGGCGCGACGAGAGTCACCGGAATCTTGAGATAGCTCTGGCCGTTGTCGTCGGGCGGCGGCAGATGACCGGCGCGGATGTTCACCTGCACCGAGGGCAGGAGCAGCACGGGGGCCGCCAAGGTGGCATCGCGTTTCGTGCGCATCGCGACGAAATCGGCCTCCGCTATCCCGTCGTGCACATGGACGTTGCGCGCCCGCTCCTCGGCCACCGTGGTCTCCCAGGCATACTGGTCGCGGCCCGGCGCCTTGTAGTCGTGACACATGAACAGGCGAGTCTCCGGCGGCAGGGAGAGCAACCGTCGGATCGAGCGGTAGAGCGTCGGCGCGTCGCCGCCGGGAAAGTCGGTGCGGGCGGTGCCGTAGTCGGGCATGAAAATCGTGTCGCCCACGAACACGGCGTCGCCGATCCGGTAGGCGACGTCGGCCGGCGTGTGGCCGGGCAGGTGCAGCACTTCGATGCGGAGCTTGCCGAGCGTCAGGACTTCGCCGTCCTTGACCAGCCGGTCGAACTCGCGTCCATCCTCGCTCACGTCTTCCATGTTGAAGACCTTCTTGAAGATCTTCTGCACGTCGCGGATGTGCTCGCCGATCGCGACCTTGGCGCCGGTGCGGGCCTTCAACAGCGGCGCAGCGGTCAGATGATCGGCATGGGCGTGGGTCTCCAGGATCCAGTCGACCGAGGCCTCGCGTTCCACAGCCTTGGCGAGGACGCGTTCGGCGGACCGGATCGAGGCCTTTCCTGACTTGTGGTCGTAATCGAGCACCGAGTCGACGATCGCGGCACGGCGGGTCTCGGGATCGGTCACCAGATAGGTCACCGTATAGGTCGCCTCGTCGAAGAAGGCGTCGATGAGGGGCTGGGTCATGAATTCCTCCGTTCTCTCGTTGACAGATATATTAGAAGTGTCTAAATTAGCAATAGCTAAAATGAAGACGAAACAGAACATCGACCCCAAGGCACTCCAGGCGAAAGCTGGCGAAGTGGCCGACATTCTCTCGGCGCTCGCGAACGATCGCCGCCTGCTCATCCTCTGCAAGCTCGTGGAGGTGGGCGAGGCGACCGTCGGCACGCTGGCGGCCGAAGTCGGCCTGTCGCAGTCGGCGCTGTCCCAGCATCTCGCCCGCATGCGGGAGGAGGGGATCGTCGCGTTCCGGCGCGAGGCGCAGACCGTCTGGTACCGGATCGGCGACCCGCGGATCGAGACGCTGCTGTCTACGCTTCATCGACTCTATTGCGCGGACTGAACGGCCGCGCGGAAAGGAACCATCATGTCCCTGCCAGTCATCGATGCCGCCAAGGCGCGGCAACTCATCGCCGAAGGGGCCGTCTTGGTCGACGTGCGCGAGGCCGACGAAAGGGCGCGCGAGCACATCCCCGGCACGCAGCATGCGCCGCTCTCCACGCTGCGGAGCGTACAAGCGCCCGGCGCGAAGGCGGTCATCTTTCATTGCCGCTCCGGCGCCCGCACCGGCGCCAATGCCGCCCGCCTCGGTGAGGCGGCGGGCTGCGAGGCCTATCTGCTCGAGGGCGGGCTCGAGGCCTGGAAGCGCGCCGGCCTGCCGGTCGCGGCCGATCGCAGCCAGCCGATCGAGATCATGCGTCAGGTCCAGATCGTGGCCGGCAGCTTGGTCGTGCTGGGTGTCGTTCTCGGTCTCTGGATCGCGCCGCCGTTCTTCGCCGTCTCGGCTTTCGTGGGCGCCGGGCTGGTGTTCGCCGGCAGCACCGGCTGGTGCGGCATGGCCAAGCTGCTGGCCCTGATGCCGTGGAACCGGGCGACGCGGAAGGCGCTGGCCTGATGTTCGCCCCGGTCGCCGCGCTCGCCTCGGGCGGTGTGGTCGGCCTCGTCCTCGGACTCATCGGGGGCGGCGGCTCGATCCTCGCCGTACCGCTGCTCCTCTACGCCGTCGGCATGCCATCGGCCCATTTCGCCATCGGCACGGCAGCGTTCGCCGTCGCCGTCAATGCCGCCGTAGGGCTGGCGATGCACGCGCGCAAGGCGCCGATCCACTGGCCCTGCGCCATCGTGTTCAGCCTCGCGGGCGTCGGTGGTGCCTTCGCTGGCGCCGCGCTCGGCAAGGCGATGGACGGGCAGAAGCTCGTCGCGCTGTTCGGCATCCTTATGGTCGTCGTCGGCCTGATGATGCTGCGTCCCAAGGACACGGGCGGCAGTCAGTCGGCCTGGCTGACGCGCGAGAACGCCCGACGGCTGCTGCCGCGCCTCGTGGTCTTGGGGGCCGGCGTCGGTCTCCTGTCGGGCTTCTTCGGCATCGGCGGCGGCTTCCTGATCGTGCCCGGCCTGATCCTCGCCGCCGACATGAAGCTCGAGGACGCGACCAGCGCCTCGCTCGTCGCGGTGACTGCCTTCGGCATCACGGCGGCCGGCAGCTATGCCTGGTCTGGGCTGGTGGACTGGCAGGTGGCGGCCCTTCTGATCGCAGGCGGAGTCGCCGGTGCGCTGGCCGGTACCAAGGCCAATGCCGTGCTGGCAAAACGCAAGGGCGTGCTGACAAGGCTGTTCGCGCTGTTCGTGATCGCGGCCGGTCTCTATGTCGGCGGCCGCGGCCTCTTTGACCTGCTGCAGGCCTGATCAGTCCTTCGGCAGGGCCGCCCACACTTTGGCGGCGGTCAACGGCATGTCGATGTGGCGGACGCCCAGCGACCGCAGCGCATCGAGGACCGCGTTGGCCAGCGCCGCCGGCGCTCCGTTGGTCGGCAACTCGCCGACACCCTTGAAGCCCAGCATGTTGTTGGGCGAGGGCGTCGCGATCGTCTCGATCCCGAACGACGGCACATCGTCGGCCCGCGGCAGGGCATAGTCCATCAGCGTGCCCGTGAGCAGCTGGCCGCTCCCCTCGTCGTAGAGCGCCTCCTCCATCAGTGCGTTGCCGAGACCGTGCACGATGCCGCCGTGCATCTGGCCGGAGAGCAGACGTGGGTTCACGACCTCGCCGCAATCGGCAACCGCCAGAAAGCGGTCGATGCGCGTCTCGCCGGTCTCGGGATCGACTTCGACCTCGCAGACCATGACGCCGGTTGGAAAGGAGTCGATCTTGTCGGCGAACACGGCATCGCCGTCGAACGGCTTCCAGGCCGCCAGATCGAACAGGCCGACCCGCCGGTCGGTGCCCACGACCTCGAAGGCGCCATCGCGATAGGCGATGTCGGCGGGTGAGGTCTCCAGCCGTTCGGCGGCGAGATCGCGGCCGCGCTCGATCAACACATCGGCCGCGCGCTTGAGTGTCGTACCGCTGATGATGGTGGAGGAGGAGCCGCCGGTGCCGCCGCCGTGCGGGATACTCCGCGTGTCGCCCTGTTGGATCTCGATGCGCTCCACCGGAACGCCGAGCGCGGCCGCCAGGATCTGCGCGAACACCGTCTCGTGACCCTGGCCCTGGCTCTGCGTGCCGACCCGCGCGACCAGCCGGCCGGCCTCGGCATTCACCACGACATGCTCGTCGGCGATGCCACCGGTTCCATGCAGGTGACAGGACAGGCCAAGCCCGCGCAGCCTGCCGGCGGCCGTGCTCGCTGCGCGCCTCGTGTCGAAGCCCGCTGCGTCGGCGGTGGCGAGCGCCGTCTCGAACAGGCGCACGCAATCCGCGGCATCGTAGGTGTAGCCGCTCGCCGCCGCATACGGCATTTCGTCGGCGCGCAGCAGGTTGAGACGCCGCAGCTCGGCGGGCGTGCGCCCCGTCTCGTGCGCGGCGAGATCGACGAGGCGCTCCAGCAGAAAGAGCGCTTCCGGCTTGCCGGCGCCACGAATGGCGTCGACCGGCACGGTGTTGGTGAAGACGCAGTCGAAGTCGACCCGGATCGCGGGAATGCGATAGAGGCCGGAGATGACCTTGGCGAGCCCCGTTGTCGGGATACTGGGTGCGAACATCGAGACGTAGGCACCGTAGTTGGCTTCGGCCTTCACGCGCAGGCCGATGAAGCGACCCTCGGCATCGAGCGCGAGGTCTGCAGTGGCGACGAGGTCGCGGGCGTGGCTGTCGGCCAGCGCCAGTTCCGCGCGCTCACAGGTCCAGCGCAGCCCGCGCCCGAGCTTCCGCGTCGCCCATGCGATCAGCGTCGACTCCGCATAGATCGGATATTTCGGCCCGAACCCGCCGCCGACATCCTCGGTGACGAGACGCAACTTTTCCTTCGGGAGGTGAAGCACCCGCTCGCACATCAGCCGGTGCGGGATCTGCACGCCCTGCGAGGAGAAGGTGACGGTGACGAGATCGTCGCCGGCCTCGTAGCGCGACCAGGCGGCCCGCGTCTCCATGTAGTGCACGATCTGGCGCGGCGAGCGGATCGAGAGCGTCGTGACATGTGCGGCGCGCGAGAAGGCGGCGTCGGTCGCGGCGCCGTCGCCCTTGCCCCAGCGGCACATCAGGTTGCCGGGCACGTCGTCGTGCACGAGCGGTGCGTCCGCGGCCAGTGCCTGCGCCGCGGTCACGACGGCGGGCAGCTCCTCGTAGTCGACCTGCAGTAGTTCGGCAGCGTCGCGCGCCTGGTCGATCGTCTCCGCCACGATCATCGCCACGATGTCGCCGACATGGCGCACCTTGCCGATAGGCATGGGTAGATGCTCCGGTTCGCGATGGCGATTTCCGGCTTCGTCCTTGATTTCGCTGATCGCCGGCAGGTGACCGAGCTTGTCGGCCACCAGATGCTGCGCCGTATAGATCGCCCGGACGCCGGGCGAGGCGAGGGCGGCCGCGGTGTCGATGCCCAGGAGCCGGGCATGTGCATGCGGCGAGCGCACGAACAGCACGCTGAGTGCATCCGCCGGGGCGGTATTGTCCGCGTAGCGCCCGCGCCCGGTCAGAAACCGCTGGTCTTCACGGCGGGTGATCGAACGGCCGCGCTGGAGGGGGACGTTCATCGGTTTCGATCGATCCGGGGGAAGCCGGGGCGTCGAATCGGGCAGTTCACTGTAAATTTTGCCACCAAATGCACTCAGTCGTTGGTTATCAATCATCATACACCGGTTCCGGCGACCAGCATCGACGATGAAAATTCGGGTTTGGATCAAGACTGCCTTGGCTGCGGCCTTGGGGGTGCACTGCTTTGCTTCCCTCGGCCAGGCGCAATCCCCTGCCGATCGCACGACGCTCGCCCGCGCGGTCGAACTCGTCGATGCTCACCTCGAAAAGGCGCACCGCGAAGCAAATGCGGACTTGAAGCGACGGATGCAGGTCGAAGCCTATCTTTCGCTGTTGTCCCTGCCTTCGGTGCATCGCCAGTACGAAGCTGCCGACCGGCTGAGGGCGATCGACGAGGCGCTGGCGGAAAAAGCCATGTCGAGCGATCGCGAACTCATCGAAGTCGGCCTCGGTGCGGCCCGGGCGCTCGCGGAAGAGCGCGACGACCTGCAGCGCATCTTCCTGCTCGACCGGCAATATTCCGGCCTTTCGTCGGGCGAGGGCGTGAACAAGCAGTATTTCCTGCAGCTCATGCGCGCGAACGACGCCGACGCGATGGGCTGGTTCTTCCAGTCGATGCAGCCGGGCGTCGGCGAAGTGGCGGGAATCGTCAATCGCAGCGTCGGCATCGACTGGCTCTGCCAGCACGGTCACCGGTCGCTCGCACGGCAGGTGGCCATGCGTCTGACCGCGCCGGAACTCGACGCCGCGATGGGGCTGAGGCTGGCCGATCTCGGGGCGGCGGGCGAGGCCGAGCAGCGCGCGGCCGGCAGCATGACCCAGGCCACGCGCCGCGCCCCGGCCGGTCCGGAGATCCTGGCACGCCTCGCCGTGATGGCCAGCCGCCGCGGCGACAGCGCGGAGGTCGAACGGCTGGTCCGCAAGGTCGTCGAGGCCGTCGAGCCGCGGCAACTGTCGCCCGACCGCCGCGTATCGGTCGACTATGGCGATTGCGACTGGACTCTCGATCGCGGCTTCGCGCGACGCTGGCAGGCCCGCAGCGTCTACTGGCAATCGGCCTTCAAGCTGTCGGCGCCGCCCGGCGGCACGCCGCTCGGGCAACCCTATCTCGTTGCGCTTGCGGACTCGGTGGCCGGGGCGACCGAGGGGCCTGCGTCGGTCGAGCTGATCGATCAGCTGATCGCCATCTTCGACAAGAGCGCGCGCGACAACGGCATCGATCTCACCAATGCCGCGATCCTGGCGGCGGATGCCCAGACCGATCTCGCCCGTCGCAACAATGCACCGGCGCTCGCCTGGTACGGGGCGCGGCAGGCGCTGATCCTCGCGCGCGTGGCGGCAGGCGCTCCGATCGACGACGCGGCGGCCAAGGCGCTGGACTTGGACTGGGCCGCTTCCTTCCTGGCGATCTACCCGCGCTCCCCGCTCGCTCGAAGATTGGCCGGGCTTGGCGAGCCCGATCGGGAAACGCTGGATCGCATCAATCCCAGGCTGCTGGCGCAACTCCAGTTGATCGCCCTTGTGCTCGAAGGCAATGCCGTCGATGCCCGAGCGCTCGTCGAATCGGCGCCGGCCGCGGTCGACCTCGATGCCGGTCCCGTCCTGCACATCATCGAGGCGCAGCAGAATGCCGGCCTGACGGAGCGCGCAGCGGCCGCGCTCGATGCCTATCTGCACGTGTTCCCGGGCAAGGACCTTCCGGCGCTGCGGCTCCTGCTGCTGCAGGGGCGGGTCGACCGGGCGAAGGTGATGTTGCGGGACTTCGTGGGCGGCAGCGCCGGTGCCTTCGGCGTCTCCGACATCTTCGTCGGCGTCATGCTGCTGCGTGAACTGGGTGACCAGACGGATATCCAGACGCTCGTGGGCCTGCGCCAGGGCGTCGACGCCCAGGAAGCGAGCCGTCGACTGGTCGAGGTGGCCGATGCGCTGGCCTGGGACGGCGCCGCGAGCGAGATCGAAGCCGCAATCCGCCAGCTTCCACGCGAGTTGGCGCAGCTGCCGGCCAAGGATGCCGCCTGCCTGCGCGACACGTTGCGGGGCTTGCAGGCCGTCGCCCTGACGCGGCGCGGCGAGCTGGAAGCCGGCCTTCGCCTGGTCGAAGGTCGCAGCCTCGACCAGCGCCAGTTCTGCTGGGTCGGCAAGGGCTACGACAGCAAGCCGATCTTCGACGTCCGTTTCCTGGTGCAGGAGTGGGTCCGCCGCGGCCAGGCGGTGCCGTAGGTCCCAGTTCAAGGGAGCTCGCAACTCCAGTTGCGCTCATATCTTTAAGCTCGACGACGCATGAGCGCCACTGGAGTGGCGCGCTCCGATGAGGAGTTCTTTTCTCTTAGGCTGCCAGCGCGTCGCTGATCACCTTGAGGGCGCTGTCGATGTCGGCCTTGTTGACGTCGAGATGGGTGACGGCGCGGATGCGGTTGCCGGCGGCGGTACCCATGCCGACGCCGCGCTCCTTGCAGGCATCGACCAGCCTGGCCGGCGTCCAGCCGGGCTTGGTGACTTCGAAGAAGACCAGGTTGGTCTCCATGCGCGGCACGTCGATCTT
>JAGNNA010000228.1 GCA_017990895.1 Reyranella sp. | reverse complement strand
GGTCGGGTTCTGTTCCAGCACGACCCGGCTGCCGGGAACGATCTCGGTGAGCCGGAAGGGGCCGAAGGCGAGGGCAGGATTGGTCGACTGCGTATCGTACGCGGTCCTGTTGCGATACTCGGCCGGGTTGGCGTCGAAGATCGGCTTCTCGATGTGCTCCGGGAGCAGCTGCAGGCCGATGCTGTTGTAGTCGAAGGTGACGCGGTCGATCGTCATGGTGAACCGACGGTCGTCCTTCACGTCGAGCTTGATGATCCGCTTGTAACCTTCTGAAGAAGCGACGCCGGACAGCGGATGCTGGCCGACCTCCAGGGTGAAGGCCACGTCCTTCGCCGATACCGGCGTGCCGTCGCCCCACCGCATGTCGCGCAGCTCGACGTCGATTTCCATGCCCTTCTTGCCATCGGCAAGATCGATTACCCGCGCCTTGCCGTTCTCGATCGTGGGCAGTTCGGTGCAGACGAGGCAGACCAGCTTCCAGTCGGCGTCGTAGGCGGTGACCGGCCGCGCCGTCATGTTGGCGATCAGCGACTTGGCCAGCATGGAACTGATGATCGGGTTCCAGGTGCCGGGCATCTGCGTCATGGCGACGACGAGTTCGTCCTTCGCCTGCGCGGTGAAGGCGGCGGGCGGAGCAAGGCCTGCGAATGCGAGGAAGAGCGGGAGGAGGCGGCGGATCATGTCTGCCGCACCGTAGCAAAGAGCCGGCTAGCGGCCCAGCGCGCGCGACGGCGCCCGCCCGCCGTGGCTGGCAGACCACTTCTCCGGCGCCTCGAGGAAAGCCCGGGTCTCGGTCAGGCCCGTCTCGTCGAAGTATTTGTGCTTTTCAGCGGCTTCCAGCGCGTCCCACCAGGTGGCCAGCGCATGCAGCTTCACGCCGGCCGCTGCCAGCATCTCGATGCTCTGGGGAAAGATGCCGTAGTGGAAGACCACGAAGCAGTCCGTGACCTTGGCTTCGGCCTTCTTCAGCGCCTCGATGAAGACCAGCTTGCTGCCGCCATCGGTCGCGAGGTCCTCGACCAGCAGGACGCGCTTGCCGGGCTTCAACTCACCCTCGATCTGCGCCATGCGCCCGAAGCCCTTGGGCTGCTTGCGCACGTAGATCATCGGCTTCTTGGAGAGAGCGGCCAGGAAGGCGGCGAACGGAATGCCCGCGGTCTCGCCGCCGGCCACGACGTCGATCTTGTTCCAGCCGATGGCCTTCTCGATCGCCTTGTGGGCGTGGGCCATGATCTTGGCGCGCGCTTCCGGGAAGGAGATGATCTTGCGGCAGTCGATATAGACCGGGCTCGCCCGCCCCGAGGTGAAGATGTAGGGGTTTTCCGGGCGGCAGTGGATGGCCTCGATCTCCAGCAGGAGACGGGCAGTGTCGCGCGCTTCCGGGGTACCGCTGGCGCGGTCCGAATTCGCTTTTGGAGTCAACTTCTTGGCGGCCTTGGTTGCGGGCGCGGTTTCAGTCGACTTGGCCTTCTTCTTCGTCGCCATGCTGCTTTTTTCCCCCACGCCGCTTGCGACAAAATGACGGCCGTGTGTTTAGCGTCCATGCACCGGAGCGGCAAGGGCGCGCCGGGCATTCTGGCGAGAAGAAGGCGGATTTTTAGTCGGTTTCCGGATGAAACTTTTGTCGGGTGACCGCAACAGGCAGGCGCCACCCCCGGTAGATCGACATAAGCCGAAGGAACAGGCAGATGCCCGCACCGGCCAAGGCCGTCGGGAGCAGGGGCCAGCTCGCCCAATAGCCAAGGGAAACGGTGCCTGCGCCCGCAAGGGCCGCCACGGCATAGAGTTCGGAGCGCAGGACGGTCGGGACCTGGAGGGTGAGCAGGTCGCGCGCCACCCCGCCACCGATGCAGGTCACCGTGCCCAGCATGGCGGCCATCAGCGGGTTGAGGCCATAGTGCAAGGCCTTCTCCGTCCCGGTGACGGCAAACAGGCAGAGGCCCGCGGCGTCGAACAGGAGGACCGGCGTGCGCAACCGGTCGATGACGTCCGACGCGAAGAACCCGAGAACGCCCGCCGCCGCCGTTGCCGCGAGATAGCGCCAGTCCACGATGGCCGCCGGCGGCACGGCGCCGATCAGCAGGTCGCGCGCCAGCCCGCCGGCGACCCCGGCCAGCCAGGCGACGACCAGTACCCCGAACAGGTCCAGCTGCTTGCGCACGCCCCGCGTGGCGCCGCTGATCGCGAACACGAAGGTAGCGGCCAGATCCATGGCATCGAACAACATGCCGTGACTTTACAGCGATTGCCGTCCGTCGCCGAGATGCCAGAGTGCGGTATGGAGCCTGCATGACCGAGTCGACCGTCCCACCCCCTGGCTTTCGCCGCTTTGTCCGTGCCCGCACGAGGTTACTGATCGCACTGGCTGCAGGTCTCGCGCTGTTCCTCCTCCTCCCGCAGGACATGAGAATCGAGACCAGGGGACTGCTGGGCTGGGACCTGACGGCCCTGGCCTACATCGTCATGACGCTGAGCATGATCGCCAGGTCGACGGTGGAAACCTGCTACGCGAGGGCCGCCTACTACGACGAAGGCGACTGGGTGATCCTCCTGGTCGTGATCGTGAGCGCCAGCGCGAGCTTTGCCACGATCTTCTCGGAACTCGCGGTCCTCAAGTCGCCTCACGGTTCCCTGTGGCATGCGCTGGTGCTCACGGGCGCAACCGTCGCCCTCTCCTGGACGTTCACGCACCTCGTCTTCACCCTGCACTATGCAAACATCTACTACCGACCGGACGATGACGGACCGGGCGGCCTGGAGTTCCCGGGCGACCGCCCGCCGGACTACCGGGACTTCCTCTATTACTCCTTCGTGATCGGCTGTGCGTCGCAGACCGGGGATGTCGGCACGGTTTCGCCCGCAATGCGGCGCATCACACTCGTCCACGGCATCGTTTCCTTCGTATTCAATACGGCGATCCTCGCCCTCACCATCAACGTCGGAGCGAGCCTCCTGTAATGATTGCAAAACGTCCTGATCTCGGTGCCGGCAAGGACCTGCTGGCTCTCGCCCTGTTGGTCGGTATCTGCGTCGGCATCGGTGGGCTGGGTGGCGCCGTAACGGTGTCCAACCTGACGGAGTGGTATCCGACGCTGAACAAGCCGTCCTTCAATCCGCCGAACTGGGTGTTCCGTCCGGTCTGGACAACGCTCTTCGTGATGATGGGCATTGCCGGCTGGCGGGTCTGGCGGGTGGCCGATCGCGACACCGCCCGTGGGCCACTGGCGCTCTTCGCGATGCAGCTGGCGGTCAACCTGGGATGGAGCATCGCCTTTTTCGGTCTCCGCAGCCCTGGACTGGCCGTTGCCGTGATCCTCGTGCTCGACCTTCTGGTGCTCGCGACGGCTCTCAATTTTCGCCGGATCGACGGTCTCGCGGCGATGCTGATGGTGCCCTACCTGGCCTGGATCACTTTCGCGACGGTGCTCAACGTCGCGATCTGGCGCCTGAACTAATGCTCGTGCGGGTGATCGACGGGTGTGTCGTGCTTGCTGATGTCGCCGCCATCGTCGGCCTTCAGCTCCATGAAAACGACGGATGACGCGATCGTCATGACGCCCAGGATGAGAAAGGCCTGCTGCACGCCGTAGATCATCGCGCCGGCATGGGAGTGCATCTCGGCCGGTACGAACATCGCGGCGATCAGGGAGGCGCCGGCCACGCCGAAGCTGATCGACAGCTGCTGACCGGTCGACGCGATGGTGCTGGCGCCGCTGGTCTGCGACCCGGAAACGTCGGCGTAAACCAGCGTGTTCATGCTCGTGTACTGCATTGAGGTGAACAGGCCGAGCACGAAGGCCTGAAGCACGATGCGCCAGATCGGTGTCTCGGCGCCTACCGTGGCAAAGGACATGATGAGCAGGCCGACGACGATCGTGTTGAAGACCAGCACGTTGCGATAGCCGAAGCGGGCGAGAATGGCCGGCATAAAGCTCTTGAGGCCGATCGAGGCGATGGCCTGCGGCAGCACCAGCAGACCCGACTGGATCGGCGAGAAGCCAAGTCCGATCTGGTAGAGTAGGGGAAACAGGAACGGGATGCCGCCCAGCCCCAGGCGGGTGAAGAAGCCGCCGTTCACCGCCGCACGGAAGGTGCGGATCCTGAACAGGCCGAGATTGAGCAGCGGGAATTCGGTCAGCATGGCGCGGATGCCATAGCCCGCGAGCATCGCGGCCGAGACCGCGAGAAGGACGATGATCTCCTGTCCCGAAAGCGTGTTGTCGCCGAAGACCTCGAGTACGTATGACAGGAGGGCTATGCCGCCACCGAACAGGAGCAGCCCCAGCACGTCGAGCGGGTGGGTCTTCTGCTCGCGATAGTCGGGCAGGTAGCGGCCGACGAAGTAGAGGCCGACGATCCCGACGGGAATGTTGACGAAGAAGACCACGCTCCAGTGCAGCCAGTGGACGATGGCGCCGCCCGCCACCGGCCCGATCATGGGGCCGATCAGGCTCGGGATGGCGACGAAGCTCATGGCCCTGACCAGATCGGCCTTCCCGTAGGTGCGGGCGAGGGTCATGCGCCCGACCGGCATCATCATGGCGCCGCCCGCGCCCTGCAGCACGCGGCATGCCACCAGCATATCGAGGCTGGTCGCCAGGCCGCAGAGCAGCGATCCGAGGCAGAAGACCGCGATCGCCGCCACGAACACGCGGCGTGTCCCGAACCGGTCGGCCATCCAGCCGCTCACTGGAATGAACACGGCGAGGCTCAACGTGTAGCTCGCCAGGACCGACTTCACGTTCAGGGGAGTGACGTCCATCGCCTGCGCGATGGCCGGCACGGCAGTGTTCAGGATGGTCGTGTCGAGCGACTGCATGAAGAACGCCACCGCGACCAGCCAGGGCAGCAGTCGCTTGATGCTGTCGTCGGGCAAAGGGGAGGAAGGCGCGCTCATGTCGAATCATCCGCAGTCTGGGCCCGGACCGGTGACGGACGCAATGCGCCGCCTGGTATAGGATGGGGCCGGAGGCCTGCATGTACCGGATTCTGGTTTCAGTAATCATTCTGCTGTGGGCGCCGGGCGCCGGGGCGCAGCCGCAGCTGGCGAATCCGGCATCGGTCAACTGCACCCAGCGGGGCGGCAGGCTGACGATCGAGCGGCGGCCCGACGGCGGCGAATTCGGTGTCTGCGTCTTTGCGGACAACTACCAGTGCGAGGAATGGGCGCTGCTGCGGGGCGAGTGCCCCAGGACCGGCCTGAGGGTGACCGGCTTTGCCACCATGGCGGGGCGGTACTGCGCCATTACGGGCGGGCGGTACTCGGTCGTCTCGGCGCCCGGTGCCAATCCGGAGCAGGGCACCTGCACGCTTGCGAACGACACCTCTTGCGCCGCGGACGCCTACTACGCCGGAACCTGCCCGGTGCGGTAGGCGGAGAGACCGTCGTCATGCGTATCCAGGTCATTCACTGCCATCCGCTCGAAGACAGTTTCAATCACGCGCTTTTTCGCGCGATCGTGGAGACCTTGCGAGACAACGGCCACGACGTGGTGGCAACCGACCTCTATCGCGAGGGCTTTCAGCCGGCGATGACCGAATCCGAGCGCCGGACCTACATGGGAAACGGATACGACGACTCGGCCATCGCCCGGTACGTCGAAACACTGGCCAGCGTCGAAGGCGTCGTCTTCTGCTTTCCACACTGGTGGTTCTCGATGCCGGCCATGCTGAAGGGCTATGTCGATCGTGTCTGGGGGCCGGGCACGGCCTTCGTGTACGATCCCACCGACAACCACCTCGAGCCGGACCTCCACAACATCAGGCTTCTGGGGGTGGTAACCACCTTCGGCACGCCATGGTGGATCGTTCGGCTTTATGCCGGCGATCCGGGGCGAAAGGTCTTCAGGCGTGGCCTTCAGCCGATGTGTGCCCGACGGGTGTCCACGTTCTGGCTGGCCCACTACGACATGGACCATTCGAGCCAGAAGTCGCGCGAATGCTTTCTGGAGAAAGTGAAGGCGCGGCTCGCCGCAATCCGGTGAGCCGCGTCGTCATGCCCGAAAGCTAGCGAGTGGGCGTGGTATAGGTCGTGGTCGTCGTCGTCGGAGCATAGGGATCGGACGAGACGGTCGTAGTGCGCTGGGTCGTCGTCGAGGCGGGAACCTCCACGACACGTTCGCTGCGAACCGAGCAGCCCGCGACGGCGGTGCCGACCAGCGCGATGAGAACGACAGACTTCAACATGGCGGCTCCTTTGCCTGCAGTAGATGGGCTGCAACGGGAGCGTTGAGAATCGGTTGCGTTCGAGGTACCAGGGCCGCTGTGCGGTGGTGATGCGTTGCCGACCCGCCACACTCGCCGCTAGGGTGAGGTATGACTTCCGACCAGCTCCCCGATTACGACGCCATCATCATCGGTGCCGGCATGTCCGGCCTCTTCCAGCTCCACCGACTGCGCGAGCTCGGCCTGAAAGCCCGAGTGTTCGAGTCTGGAACGGGTGTCGGGGGAACCTGGTACTGGAACCGCTACCCCGGGGCACGCTTCGACTCGGAGAGCTACTCCTATGGTTACTCCTTCTCCCAGGAACTCCTGGACGAGTGGGACTGGACCGAGCATTTCTCGCCCCAGCCCGAGACGCTGCGTTACCTCAACCATGTCGCCGACAAGTTCGACCTGCGCCGCGACATCCAGTTCCGCAGTAAGGTCACGGCGGCTCACTGGAACGAGGAAGCGCGGAGCTGGCGGGTCACTCTGGAGGACGGCAGCCAGCACACCGCGCGCTTCCTCATCACCGCCATCGGCCCCCTGTCGGCTTTCACGATGCCGCGGATCGAAGGCGTCGATTCGTTCGAGGGCCAGAGCTGCCATACCGCCCGCTGGCCGCACGAGCCCGTGAGCTTCGAGGGCAA
Source organism: Reyranella sp. (assembly GCA_017990895.1). GTDB lineage: Bacteria > Pseudomonadota > Alphaproteobacteria > Reyranellales > Reyranellaceae > Reyranella. Next base: position 1,209 of record JAGNNA010000228.1, on the reverse strand, counting down.
GCGCGTGGCGGTGATCGGCACGGGCGCGACCGGGATCCAGACCATCCAGGAAGTTGCGAAGACCGCGAAGCATCTGACCGTCTTCCAGCGCACGCCCAACTGGTGCGCGCCGCTGCATAACCGCAAGATCGATCCCACCGAGATGGCGCGTATCCGCGCCGACTATCCCGAGATCTTCCGGCGTTGCCAGGAAACCTTCGCCTGCTTCCTCCACACCGCCGACCCGCGGGGCACCTTCGACGTGACGCCGGAGGAGCGCGAGGCCTTTTTCGAGAAGCTCTATGGCGAACCCGGATTCGGGATCTGGGTCGGCAATTTCAACGACATCCTGACCAACAAGGATGCCAATGCGCTGATCTCCGATTTCGTCGCGCGCAAGATCCGGAGCCGGGTGAGGGACCCCGAGGTCGCCGAGAAGCTCATTCCGAAGAATCACGGCTTCGGCACCCGACGGGTGCCGCTCGAGACCCGCTATTACGAGGTCTACAACCAGCCGAACGTCGAGCTGGTCGATCTCACCGAGACGCCGATCGAGAGGGTGACGCCGACCGGCATCCGCACCAGTGCGCACCACTATGACTTCGACATGATCATCTACGCCACCGGCTTCGACGCCCTGACCGGCGCCTTCGACCGCATCGACATCCGCGGCGTCGGCGGCGAGAAGCTCAAGGACAAGTGGGCGGAGGGCGCCGAGACCTTCGTCGGCATGTCGGTGGAGGGCTTCCCCAACATGCTCATGCTGCTCGGACCGCACACGGCGTTGGGCAACATCCCGCGCAGCATCGAATATAATGTGGAATGGGTGACCGACCTGCTGCGCTTCATGCGCGACCGCGGCCTGACCCGCATCGACGCCCGGCCCGAAGGGGTGAAGGACTGGATGAAGACGGTCCACGAGGCATCGGCCGGTCTCCTGTCCAACGACGTGAACTCGTGGTTCACCGGCGTGAATACGAACGTCGAGGGCAAGCAGACCCGGCGCATCTCGCGATACAGCGGCAGCGCGCCGGCCTATCGCGCCCGCTGTGACGAGGTCGCCGCGGACGGCTACGGGGAAATGGACCTGAGGTAGCTAGAGTGGGATGAGATAGGAAGGAATCGAAAGGGGATTCCCAACGGTCGGTTGATCTGATTCAACCTACCGGCTGGGCAGGAGGCCAGCTTGGATGGCAGCACCCTATTCGATGGACCTTCGACAACGCGTCA
>JAGNNA010000009.1 GCA_017990895.1 Reyranella sp. | reverse complement strand
ATCGACGGGCTGGGCGACGGCTTCTGGCCGGCCTGGACCGCCAACCACGCGCTTTTCCCCTGCGGCGTCGATCTCGTCTTCGCCTCGGGATCCCGACTCATCGCGCTGCCGCGCAGCGTCGCCGTGCAGGCCTGACCATGTATGTCGCGGTCAAGGGTGGCGAGACCGCCATCGCCCATTCGCTCGATCTCCTGGCCGACAAGCGCCGCGGCGACCGCGACGTCGCCGAGTTGTCCCTCGAACAGATCGACCAGCAGCTCGGCCTCGCCGTCGACCGCGTCATGACCGAAGGCTCCTGTTACGACCGCAGCCTCGCGGCCCTGGCGATCAAGCAGGCACGCGGTGATCTCATCGAAGCGATCTTCCTGCTGCGCGCCTATCGCACCACGCTGCCGCGCTTCGGCGCGTCGGAGCCGCTCGACACCACCCGCATGGTGGCAGAGCGCCGCATCTCCTCGACCTTCAAGGACGTGCCGGGCGGCCAGGTCCTGGGACCGACCTACGACTACACCCACCGCCTGCTCGACTTCTCTCTGGCCGCGGCGAGCGAGCGGCCGGAAGCACCTACCGCGCCGGCCGATGCCACCCACGCCCTGCCGCGGGTCGGCGACATCCTGCAGCGCGACGGCCTGCTCGAACCGCCACCGTCCCACACTGACGGCGAAGCGCGCGACCTGACGCGGGAGCCGCTGGTTCTGCCGGCCAGCCGACCGCTGCGCCTGCAGAACCTGGCGCGCGGCGACGAAGGCTTCCTGCTCGCGCTCGGCTACTCGACCCAACGCGGCTACGGCAACAACCATCCCTTCGTCGGCGAGATCCGCTACGGCCATGTGCCGGTCTCGTTCGTTCCGGAGGAGCTGGGCTTCGCCATCGAGATCGGCGAGATCGAAGTGACCGAGTGCGACATGGTCAACCAGTTCGCCGGCTCGCACGACGTGCCGCCGCAGTTCACGCGCGGCTATGGCCTCGCCTTCGGACACGCCGAGCGCAAGGCGATGGCCATGGCGTTGGTGGATCGCGCCCTGCGCGCCGAAGAACTCGGCGAGGCCGCGACCTCGCCTGCGCAGGACGAGGAGTTCGTGCTGGCCCACGGCGACAATGTCGAGGGCTCGGGCTTCGTGCAGCATCTCAAGCTGCCTCACTACGTCGATTTCCAGTCCGAGCTGGTGGTCGTTCGGATGCTGCGCGCCGAAGTTGAGAAGCGCCGTGAGCAATCCACCTTCAGCCAGGCGGCGGAGTAGACCATGCCCGACACGATCCCGCCGGATGGACCCCGGAACGACGGCGCCTACAACTACGCCTATCTCGACGAGCAGACCAAGCGGATGATCCGCCGCGCCATCCTGAAGGCGGTGGCAGTGCCGGGCTATCAGGTGCCGTTCGGCGGCCGCGAGATGCCCCTGCCCTATGGCTGGGGCACCGGCGGCATCCAGGTGACCGCCGCCATCATCGGTCGCGAAGACACGCTGAAGGTGATCGATCAGGGTGCCGACGACACGACCAACGCCGTCTCGATCCGCCGTTTCTTCGCCAAGGTGGCCGACGTCGCCACCACCACGCACACAGAAGAAGCCACCATCATCCAGACGCGCCATCGCGTGCCCGAGACGCCGCTCACGGACGGCCAGATCCTGGTCTTCCAGGTGCCGATCCCCGAGCCGCTGCGCATGCTGGAGCCGCGCGAGACCGAGACGCGGACGCTGCACGCCCTGTCGGAATACGGCGTCATGCAGGTGAGCCTCTACGAAAGCATCGCCCGCCACGGCCGCATCGCCAAGACCTACAACTATCCGGTGATGGTGAACGGGCGCTACATCATGAGCCCCTCGCCGATCCCGAAGTTCGACAATCCCAAGCTCGACCACAGCGCCGCGCTGCAGCTCTACGGGGCCGGCCGCGAGAAGCGGATCTACGCGGTGCCGCCGCACACGCCGGTGAAGAGCCTCGACTTCGACGACCATCCGTTCGAGGTCGAGACCTGGAGCGAGTGCTGCGCGCTCTGCGGCTCCAGGGAAAGCTTCCTCGACGAGATGATCGTCGACGACGACGGCAAGCGCCTGTTCGTCTGCTCCGACACCGACTACTGCGAGAGCCGGCGATGAGCGTTCCGCTCCTTTCCGCCCGTGACATCACCAAGCGTTTCGGCGGCAGGATCGCCTGTCGCGACGTGAGCTTCGATCTGTGGCCCGGCGAGGTGCTGGGCATCGTGGGCGAATCGGGCTCCGGCAAGACGACACTGCTCAATTGCCTGGCCGGCCGCCTCGTCCCCGACGCCGGCTCCGTCACCTACGAGACCCGGTCGGCCGGCAGCGTCGACGTGCATCGCCTCTCCGAAGCCCGTCGCCGCCTTCTGGCGCGGACAGAGTGGGGCTTCGTGAACCAGGATGCCCGCGAGGGACTGCGCATGGGCGTCAGCGCCGGCGCCAACATCGGCGAGCGGCTGATGGCGGTGGGCGCGCGCCACTACGGCGAGATCCGCGGTCAGGCCGCCGACTGGATGGCGCGTGTCGAGATCGATATCGAACGGCTCGACGACCGGCCAACCACCTATTCCGGCGGCATGCGCCAGCGGCTGCAGATCGCCCGCAATCTCGTGAGCAATCCCCGGCTCGTGTTCATGGACGAGCCGACCGGCGGCCTCGACGTCTCGGTGCAGGCGCGCATCCTCGACCTGCTGCGTGGCCTGGTCGAAGGGCTGCACCTGTCGGCCGTGCTGGTGACCCACGATCTCGGTGTCGCGCGGCTGCTGACCCACCGGCTGATGGTGATGCAGGGCGGCACCGTGGTGGAACAGGGGCTCACCGACCAGGTGCTCGACGATCCGCAGCATTCCTACACCCAGATGCTCGTCGCCTCGATCCTGCCGGTTTGAGTGAAATGACATCCTCCCAACCCGCCCTTCGCGTCTGCAGCCTCAGCAAATCGTTCACCGTCCATGCCCAGGGCGGCCTGTCGCTGCCCGTGCTGCGCGACGTGTCGCTGGCGGTCTCGCCCGGCGAATGCCTGGCACTGGTCGGCCCTTCGGGCGCCGGCAAGAGCACCCTGCTGCGCTCGCTCTACGGCAACTATCGCGCCGACAGCGGCTCGATCCGTGTGCGCCAGGACGACGAGTGGACCGAACTGGTCGGCGCCGAGCCGCGCGCCGTTCTCGACGTGCGCCATCGCACGATGGGATTCGTCAGCCAGTTCCTGCGCGTGATCCCGCGGGTCTCGGCCGTCGATGTCGTAGCCGAGCCGCTCAGGCGGCGCGGCACCGATCCGGCCGAAGCGCGACAGCGCGCTGAATTCCTGCTGGCCATGCTCGGCATTCCCGCGCGGCTGTGGGCGCTGCCGCCCGCGACCTTCTCCGGCGGCGAGCAGCAGCGGGTCAACATCGCCCGCTCGCTGATCGTCGACTATCCGATCCTGCTGCTCGACGAGCCGACCGCCTCGCTCGACGCCGCCAATCGCGACGGCGTCGTCGAACTCATCTGCCAGCGCCGCGACGCCGGCGCGGCCATCGTCGGCATCTTCCACGATACCGACGTGCGCGATGCGGTCGCGACCCGGGTGCACGAAGTCCTTCCCCCTGCCTCACCGGCTGGAGTTTCGCCATGAGTCTCGAGATCATCCTGACCAATGCGCGCGTCGTCACCGCCGACGCGGAGTTCGACGGCACCGTCGTCGTTCGCCGCGGCCGCATCGCCGAGATCGACACCGAGCGCTCCCATGCAACGAGCGCCCTCGATCTCGAAGGCGATTATCTCGTGCCGGGCCTGGTCGAGCTGCACACCGACAACATGGAAAAGCATTTCGCCCCACGTCCGGGCGTGAAATGGCCGAGCGTTTCCGCGGTGATGGCGCACGACACCCAGATCAGTGCGGCCGGCATCACGACCGTGTTCGATTCGCTGGCCCTCGGCGACGTCCACGGCACGTCGGACCGGGTGAGCAATCGCGAGCGCATGATCGAGGCGGTCTGCGTGGCCAGCGACCGTCGCATGACGCGCGCCGAGCATCGCATCCACCTGCGCTGCGAGATCACCGCCGACGACGCCGTCGAAGCCGTCGACAAATGGATCGACCTGCCGCTGGTCGGCCTGGTGTCGATCAACGACCATACGCCCGGCCAGCGCCAGTTCCTCGATCCGGAGAAGCTGAAGCAGTACTACAAGGGCAAGTATTCGATGACCGATGCGCAGTTCGAGGAATTCTCGAACCGCGTCACCGAGCTGCATCACCGCAATGCCGTCAGGCATCGCAACGAGATCGTGAGCCGCGCCCAGGCTCGCGCCCTGCCGATCGCGAGCCACGACGACGCGACGCACGGCCATGTCCAGGAAGCCGTCGCCAACGGCATGACCATCGCCGAATTCCCGACCACCCGCGAAGCTGCCGAGGCCTCGTGCGACGCCGGCCTCGCAGTCCTGGTCGGTGCGCCCAATCTCGTGCTGGGCGGCTCGCATTCGGGCAATATCGCCGCCATCGACCTTCTGCGCTCCGGCCATGTCGACATTCTCTCGTCCGACTATGTGCCGGCGAGCCTGATGGAGAGCGTGTTCAAGCTGCCCTCGTCCGGCGTCGGTATCTCGCTGCCGCAGGCGGTGCGGCTGGCGACGCTCAATCCGGCGCGCGCCGTGGGCCTCGGCGACCGAGGCGAGATCGCGCCCGAGCGCCGCGCCGACCTGGTGAGGGTGCGCACCGTCGACGGGGCGGCCGTCGTGCGCGCCGTGTGGCGCGAGGGCGAACGCGTGGTGTGAGCCGGGAACCGGTCATGGAAGGCTCTCTCGTCTACGTCATGGGTCCTTCCGGCGCCGGCAAGGATTCCGTCCTGGGGCGCGCGCGGGCCTTGCTCCCCCACGATGCGCCCGTGGTGTTCGCGCACCGCTACATCACCCGGCCGGCCGACAGCGGCGGCGAGAACCATATCGCCCTGACGCGCGAAGAGTTCGCCACACGACGCGCCTACGGTCTGTTCGCCTACCACTGGACCGCCCACGGCAACGACTACGCAGTCGGCCGAGAGATCCACGACTGGCGCGCCGTCGGCCTCACCGTCGTGGTGAGCGGCTCGCGCGACCATTTCCTGAGGACCGGTGGCCTGGATTCGCTGGCTCTTCCCGTCCTGATCACTGCCCCCGCGGAACGTCTCAAGGAACGCCTCGCCGGTCGCGGCCGTGAATCGGCGATCGAGGCAGCGAAGCGCCTGCAGCGTGCCGATGCCTACGAGGTCGATGACCCGCGGCTGTTGACGATCGTCAACGAGGGCAGCCTCGACGAGGCGGCCTGTTCGTTCGTCAGGCTGCTCTCCAGACCTGGGTGGCCAGACACCGCCCTCCGCCGAGCCTGAACCGCGCCAGGACCGTGAAGGGCCGGCCGGGCGCCGGCTGACGGAAGACGCAGAGGTCGCGCACCGGCAGAGGCCGGTCGATGAAGGCCATGAAGCGCCGGCGCAGCTCGTCGAGGATGAGGCCGCGATCGCGCGGCTCCGTCACCCGTCCGGTGAGCGTCAGGTGGAAGCGCCCCTGCTCAAGGACGTAGGGATAGCCCCAGCGCAGCAGCAGATCCTCCTGCCGTTGGCTCAGGCCTGCGGCGCGCCGGCGTGCGAGCTCGGCTTCGTCCGCCGGGCGGCGGAACTCGTCGAACTCCACGACGCAGCGATCCGAAAAGTCCTGCAGCGCGGCGCAACGCTCCGCCGGCACGAGCGCGAGGAAATCCTCCACCTCGGCCAGCATCATGGATGGCACATCGATCTGACGCTCCGTCGAGGCGAAGGTGCCTACGGCGTCGACGAAGTCGCGCTCGGTTGCGCCCTCGACCAGAACGATCGGCGGCTTCAGCGTGCCATGGAAGCCGTACTGCCTGGGGTCGGCGACGATCGCCGACAGGCGCTCATGGGAAACGCCGCCGACCGGGACGACGTCCCGCGCCTCCCCCGTCTCGGCATTGCGGCCGAGCCATCGGCCGGCCGCCACGGCCAGCGCCTCCTCCGCACGCGGCGCGTAATAGAGCGCGTAGCGGACCGGTTCGGCGAACGGAACGCTCATTACCCGGGCCCCGCACGCCGCCCGATCATGGCAAAGCGGAGCTGGCTCGACACCAGGTCGATCGCCGCCACGGTGACAAGGATCATCAGGATGATGAAGGAGGTCTGCTGCAGCTCCAGCGTCCGGATCGCCTCCGCGAGATGCAGGCCGATGCCGCCGGCGCCCACGATGCCGATGATCGTGGCCGAGCGGGTATTGGACTCGAAGTAGTAGAGGACCTGGCTCGCCAGTACGGGAAAGACCTCGGGCAGGATGCCGAAGCGGATGCCCATGACATGACTGCCGCCGGCCGAGGCGATGCCTTCCACCGGCTTGCGGTCGGCCGCCTCGATCGCCTCGGAGAAGAGCTTGCCGAAGCTGCCGATGTCGGACGTCATGATGGCCAGCGCACCGGCAAAGGGTCCGAGCCCCACGACGTTGATCCAGATCAGCGCCCATATGAGGATATCGACGCTGCGGATCGTGTCGAGCGAGCGTTGCGCAAGGAAGCGAACGATCCGCTGGGCTGTGACATTGCGCGCGGCGAGCAGACCGACCGGCAAGGCGAGGACCGCGGCCGACAGGGTCCCCAGCAGCGCAATGGCCACCGTCTCGATCAGCGCCATGCCGTAGGCTCGCGCATGCGCCCACGATCCTGGATCCGGCGGCAGCATGAGACCGGCGATCTCAAACAGCCGGCCCATGCCCGACAGGAGCTTGCCGTCGAAGAAACCCAACCTGTCCATGCCGAACAGGAGTAGAGCGAACATCGCCGTCGCCACGGCGATCATCGGCAGGCGACGCGCGCCGAAGCGCCGGAAATGCTCCGGATAGCGGTCGCGCACGGCGTCCATCAGTTCTTTCCCTCGAGACCGATCAGCCGATGACGCAACAACGACGTCAGGCTGTCGATGATCGCCACGGTGAGCAGGATCATGACCAGGATCGCCGAGACGTCCGAGTAGTAGAACTTGCGGATCGCCTCGATCAGATCCTGACCGATGCCGCCCGCGCCGACAAAGCCCATGACAGCGGCGCCCCGGACGTTGATCTCGAAGCGCAGCAACGCGTAGCTCGCAAAGTTGGACAGGACCTGAGGGAGCGCGCCGTAACGCATCGCGACGTGCCACGGCGCACCCGTCGACGACACGCCCTCCACCGGCTTCATGTCGATGTTCTCGACGACTTCGGCGAACAGCTTGCCGAGCGCGCCCAGCGTGTGGATGACGACCGCCAGCACACCGGCCATCGGACCGAGGCCGAAGGCGATGACGAACAGAAGCGCAAAGGCCAGCTCCGGCACCGTACGGCAGAGTTCGCAGAAGCGGCGAACGGCGATGCGCACCCACCGCGCCGGCGCCACGTTCGCTGCGCCCAGGAAGGCGAGGCACGCAGCGGCCAGCGCCCCCAGCAGCGTGCCGACATACGCCATCAGCAACGTCTCCCAGAGCAGCCGAAGCCAGCGGCCCAGGCCCCAGAACCACTCGCCAAAGTCCGTCCAGACCGGCTGGCCGTTCTCGAGATGGAACAGGCGGATGATGTAGCTCGGGAAACGATGGATGTTCTCGAAGAACCTGACCGGCGACACCTCGGCCGAGATCGACGCGAGAAGCATCGCCGCCACGACACACGCCACCATCAGCAGCGTGTGCCAGCGACGCGACCGAACCGAGGCGTCGTAGGCCGCCATGAGCGGCCTCAACTGCGCCTCGGGCAAGCGTGTGACGTGGGTACTCAAGACAGGCCGAACGCGGGAGGGAAACCCGGCCTCGATCAGCTCTTCTGCTTGCGCAACGCGTCGATGAACTTGATGAGTTCGACGACCGGCTCGTAGGCGGCGGCGTCGACCTTGGTGAAGCCGCGATCCTTGCCGTCGGACAGCTTGTCGAACGCCACCTTGGCCTTGGTCGGCGCTTCCATGAAGGCCGTCGTGATGGCGGCCTTTAGGTCGGGCGGCAGGCTGGCGAGATAGGCGAATGGCGAGTTGGGGATCAGGTCGGACTTGTAGATGATCCGGAAGTCTTCCTGCTTGGCCAGGCCCTTGGACGCCATGCGCGTCAGGTTGGAGTCGTTCTCGGCGTTCCACCAGTTGGCGGCGACGTCGACCGTCTTCTGCTGCAGCGCGATCACCGCATTCTCGTGGCTGCCGGTGTAGGTCACGCGGCCGAAGAAGGTCTCGGGATTGAGCTTGAGCTTGTTCAGCGCAAATCGCGGGACATTGTTGCCCGAGGTCGAGTTGGGATCGACGAGGCCCAGGTTCTTGCCCTTGAGATCGTCGATCGTCTTGTACGGGCTGTCGGCGCGCACATAGAACACCGAATAGTAGCCGACCGTCCCGTCATTGTTCACCGTGGTGACGAAGGGCTCGACCTTGACGCCGGTCACGATCGCCCGCGCGTAGGAGGCCGGGCCGTAGCCCGCAAGGTGGATGCTGCCGTTGCGCTGGCCCTCGATGACGGCGGCATAGTCGTTGGCGACCCGCAGCGTCACCTTGGTGCCGAGGGTCTGCGACAGGTACTCGACGAAGGGACCGTAGCGCTCGGTCACGCCCGACGCGTTCTCGGCGGGGATGACGGCGAGGACGAGTTCGGGATAGGCGCTCTTCCAGGACTGGGCATGAGCGGTGCCGGCCAGGGCGAGTGACGAGGCAGCGAGGGCGGCGCCGAGCGCGTGACGACGGGTGAGCATGGCAGTTTCTCCTTGATGAAGCGAAACGTCGCGAAAGAAGAGGTCAGGAGCCCGCGAGGGCGAAGCCAGGCTGCGCGCCGGCGGGCAGAGAAGCCGGAGAAGGCAGCGCATGGCCCATCACGTCGCCGGCCTCGAGCCCGTAGAGTTCGCGCGAGGTCGCCTCGGTGAGCGCCGCCGGCACGTCGTCGAACACGACTCGACCGGCAGCCATGCCGACCAGCCGGTCGCAGTAGGTCCGCGCGAGGTCGAGGCTGTGGAGATTGCAGACCACGGTGATCCCGAGACGGCGATTGATGTGCTGCAGCGCGTCCATCACCACTTTGGTGTTGCGCGGATCGAGCGAGGCGATGGGCTCGTCGGCCAGAACGATGTCGGGCTCCTGGACGAGCGCGCGGGCGATCGCGACCCTCTGCTGCTGGCCGCCGGACAGCGTCTCAGCGCGCTGGCCGGCCATCCGCGCCATGTCGAGGCTTTCGAGGGCCGACAGCGCCTGCGCCTTCTCCTCGTCGCTCCACAGCGTCAGGAGAGCGCGCGCGGGCGGCATGTGGAAGGCCCGACCCATCATGACATTGGTCAGCACGTCGAGGCGGCCGGCGAGGTTGAACTGCTGGAAGATCATGGCGCAGCGGGCACGCCAGGCGCGCCGCGGCCGGCCGCGCAGCGCTGTGACGTCGGTGTCGCCGAACAGGATGCGGCCCGAGCTCGGGTCGCCCAGGCGATTGATCATGCGAAGAAGCGTCGACTTGCCGGCGCCGGAACGACCGATCACGCCGACCATCTGCCCCGCCGGCACGACGAGCGAGACGCCGTCGACGGCCTTCTTGCCGCCGAAGCTCTTGATAACGTTTTCCAGTCGCAGCATTCCGCCTCCGGTCCCCGCTGCAGCTCGGTACCGGCCGGAGGCTTCTTCCGTGCGACGTTTCGGTTACAGGCTAAAGACAGCGGGGGAGAAGAACGTCACAGTGGCTGAACCGAAATCTCTCCAGCACCCGGGAGACAGTTGCCAGCGGCTTGGTGGCCTTCCAAGCAAACCGCTCATCATGAAGCCGGCCGCGTGTGCCAGGAACTGCCCCCGAACGCGCGACCGAAAGCACTTCGCTCCACTAAGGAAGCTTAGTGTCGGCCACCTCCCGGACCGAAGCCGACCGCTGGTCCGCCCGCCGAAAGGAAAGTGAAAAGACCGAAGCGCCGCCCCCGCGTCACCGGATTGACCTCGTGCAGCAGGGCTGACGAGAACACCACGGCGCAGCCAACGGCGGGGCGGTAGAGCTGCCGCCCGAATTCGGGGAAGCGCAGTTCGCCTCCGTCATACTCGTCGCCGGGATTGAGGTTGATACTGACCGCGAACTGGCGATGCGCGGTCATGCGGCTCGCATTGTCGCGATGGCGGCGGAACCAGCCGCCACTGGCCGCATCGTAGCACCCGATGCGGGGTGCTTCGATCACCGACGTATGGATGTGTGAAGCCTGTGCAATGGCCGGCGCAACGCGACGCACCAGGGCGTCGCGCACACTGGTGAAGAGAGCCGGATCGTCTAGATTGGTATCGAGCCGGCGCTTCGTCTCGGTGTCGACGACATTGCCATCGTCGGATCCGACGATGCTGGCGACCTTGTCGCGCGCCGACCAGTACGCGATCAGGCCACGGCAGAGTTCGGCATCGAGGACGCGATGGAGCAGGCTCACCGGCGCGTTGGCCCGGACGACTATCGCTTCCGTGGCACCGTGTAGCCGTTCAACCAGCGCAACGAGATCATCGGGCACAGGGCAAGCCACCAAGGCCGCAATTCGACCCGCGGCATCGACCACGATCGCAAACGTTCCTGACGCCCCGAACGCCTGCGCGAGTTCACCATTTCGATCCACGATGCATGACGGACTGGCGCCGGGACCTTCCGGAGGATGCCGGGCTACAAAGCACAAGGTCGCCTCGCAACATGCGAGCCGCGCGACCATCGCCACGAGCCGCTCTTCGCAAGGCGGCGCACCGAGCCAGTAGATGCGTATGAAACCCGACACCGCAGCATCCCCCGAGTCGAAGAGAACGCCCGAAGCAAGCGGCAGGGTTATGCGCGGCATCGGATCTCCGATGCCAAGCCCGGGCGGGCGATAAGGCCTCTCGACCATCGTCGCATCGCGTTTTCGAGTTGGTGCCATGACGTCGTTACTCCCTGAAGGGAATATGAGCGCCACAAGTTGAACCAAACCTTACGTCCCCGGTGGGAGGCACATATGCGCGTTTCCCTCCCTCACGCTGCAGGCTGCACTATGACTGTGGCGCGGCTCTCCTGGATAACCGCGACAGGATCAAGCCTGCACCGTCGTCCTTGCCGGCGCCGCGGGTTTCATCAGGTAGCCGACCCCCCGGATCGTGTGAATCTCGACGTCGGCGCCGGCTTCGGCGAGCAGGCGGCGAAGGCGGTGTACATAGACCTCGATGGCATTGGACGAATGGTCGTGCTTGCCACCGAAGACCACCGAATCCAGCACGTCATGCGCCAGCACTCTGCCGCCACGCTTCAGAAACACTTCCAGGAGTTCGGCCTCCCGGGCCGGAAGGGTGAAAGCACTGCCGTTCACCACGGCGCGCCGGCTGCTGGCCTCGAAGCTCACGTTACCCATCGCGAAGACGGGAGAGGGCATCTCCGCGGGGCGCTGCATGAGCGCCTGGAGGCGGGCGATCAGTTCGGCCGTCGCAAAGGGCTTGATCATGTAGTCGCTGGCCCCTCTGTCGAGACCGCTCACCCGGTCGCCCAACGCACTCCGCGACGACAGGATGAGCACCGGCGTCGGATCGTGCCGCTTTCTCAGCTGATCGAGCACGGCGAGGCCATCGGCATCGGGAAGGCCGAGGTCGAGCACGATCGCCGAGTACTGCATGGCCTGGACGGCGAGTCTCGCGTCGTCGGCGAGACCCACGGTATCGACGTCCATGCCGGCACGCTTCAGGGCATGGCCGATCAACCCCGCCAGCTCCCGGCTGTCTTCGATGATCAGCACACGCATCGCCGGCCTCCCTCCGCGGATCGAATCAGCTTCGCGGCAGCAGGTCGAGATACTGCTCGTACTCGGCGATCGGCATCAGCGCCGTCGCCAGGACTGCAGAATTGAGCAACATCTTCTTGATCATCTGATCCTCCTTCGCTCTCGAAGAGCGCCACCATTCATGGCGCGGACGGAGGCTCGATTGCGGCGGTCCGCTTTCGACCAGCTTGCGAAGCTACTTGTGGCCCAGCAGCCGGAGTGCCTGCAGCATCGTCGGCGTCGGCATGCTGAGGGCGAGACTCTCCGGGGGCGCGGCCGCCGCCATCGCCCGGTAGGCCATTGCCAGGGCCTCGCCGTCGGCCAGCGACGGCCACGATTTCATCACGTCGAGACCAGCCCGGATCATTCGGGCGGTCACCACGATTTCGCTCGGTTCGCTTGCTTTGCATGTCATGGGGCGGACTCTCGCGGACTCAATCCTCCGACTATGCGGCGGATTCCTTACAGCGCGCTTTCGACGAAGGCAGCGAAGTCAGGCCGTGTCCGAGGCCGGCAGGGTCACCGTGAAGGTCGAGCCCTTGCCCGGCGTGCTCTGGATGTCGAGTCGGCCGCGGTGGCGATTGACCACATGCTTCACGATGGCGAGACCCAGGCCCGTCCCCCCGAGCTGGCGCGAGCGGGCGGTGTCGACGCGGTAGAAGCGCTCGGTGAGCCGCGGCAGGTGCGCCGCCGGTATGCCGTCCCCCTCATCCTTCACCGCGACCGCGACGCGGTCCTTGCCCGACGGGCGCACCTCGACGCGGACGGAGGTAGCTGGGCGCGCATACTTTACCGCATTGTCGATCAGGTTCTGGAAAACGATGATCAGCTCGTCGTGGTCACCAATGGCCCGCGGCAGCCCGGGCGGCAGGTCGAGTTCGATCCTCACCTTGCGCGAGGAGGCCTTGAGCTGCAGCAGGTCGAGCACCGAACGAAGCACCTTGCCGAGATCGACGGCGGCGGCGGGCCTTGCATGCTCGTGCTGCTCGATCCGCGACAGCATCAGCAGGTCGTCGACCAGGCGGCGCATGCGGTCGGCCTGCTCGGCCATGATGCCGAGGAATCGCTCGCGCGCCGCCGTATCCTCCCGCGCCGGGCCGCGCAGCGTCTCGATGAATCCCGCCAGGCCCGCGATCGGCGTCTTCAGCTCGTGGCTGGCATTGGCGACGAAGTCGGCACGCATGCGCTCGGCACGGCGCAGTGCCGTCGTGTCGTGCAGTACGATCAACGCCAGCGAGCCGTCGGCGGCGGCCCGCGGCAGGCGTCGCAGATGGGCCACCATGTCGAGTTCCGGCGGCCCGGCCAGCACCAGTTCGACCACGCTCTGGTCCGGCCGTGCGAAGTTGCCGTCCGGGCCAGTCTCGAGCAGCGCGTCGATGGCGGTCAGAAGCTGCGGCTGGCGCAGCACCGTCGACACGTCGCGCTCGGAACCGCCGGGACTGCCCAGCAGCAGGGCGGCGGCAAGATTGGTGCGAACGATGCGGCGCTGCCGGTCGAGGCACACGAGGGGATCGGGCAGGCCGTCGACGATCGCCTGGGCGGAGGCCGCCAGATTGTCGATCGACGCCCGCTGGCGGCGCCAGCCGATCGAGAGAGTCGCTGCCGCGCTCGCCAGTTCCTCGGTCGCAGGCGCGAAGGAGAGCCGCGGCATCACCGGCTCGCGCTCGCCCGAAAGCTCGCCCACGAAACGGGCGAAGCTCGCCAGCGAGCCGAGATAGCGCTGGACCAGGAAGGTCGTGACGGCCGCGATGCCCGCCATCGCGATCAGCGTGGTCCGCCCCGACAGTTCTCCGAGGCCGAAGAGTATGGCAAGCGCGCCCCAGGATGGCGCCAACGCCACGGCGTTGGCGACGAGCGTGCGACGAAGGGGGATCGCGTTGTCGGCCATAGGCCGACTATAGCGGCTCAGCTCATCCGTGGTGTGAAGAAGCGAATACTGGCCATGCCGAACACGAAGCCCGCGATGTGCGCCACCCAGGCGACCGATTCGCCACCCGCGCCCGGCGTTCCGCCGAAGATGCCGAAGAAGACGTTGAGGCCGATCCAGATGCCGGCGACCGGCAGCAGCGAGGTCAGGCTGCCGACATAGCGCATCAGCATCAACACGGCGCCGAAGACACCGCTGATCGAACCCGACGCGCCCACCACGGGGTCGATCGAGTCGGGATAGACGAGGATGTGCACGAGGCCGGCCACGACACCGCACAGGAGATAGAAGAGCACGAAGCGGCGCACGCCCAGCAGCCGCTCGACCGGCGCGCCGAAGGCCGCGAGGGTCAGCATATTGATGCCGAGATGCATCCAGCCGCCATGCAGGAACTGGTAGGTGACCGGCGCCACCAGCAGCGACAGAAGATCCTGGCCGCTGTCGGCCGTGTAGGCGGCGGGCACCAGCCCGAACCGCAGGATGATCTCCTGGTCGACCTGCTCGCCGAGGAGCTGGCGCAGCAGATGGACGGCGACGTTGATCCCAATCAGCCACAGCACGGCGGGCGGCAGGTTGATCGCCCGCTCGCCCGTTCCAGGTCCTCCGGGAAGGCGGCGCTCGTCGTCGTCGAATGGCATGCGCCGCTCCCGTCAAGTCAGGTGGATGAGCTCTTCGGGCCGTTAGCTCTTGGGACCACCCTGGCCGAGCGCGCGCAGCCGCAGCCTGAGCGCGTTGAGCTTGATGAAGCCCTCGGCATCGCGCTGATTGTAGGCGCCCTGGTCTTCCTCGAAGGTGACGTGCTGCATCGAGTAGAGTGACACGGGCGACTTGCGGCCGACGACCGTGGTGTTGCCCTTGTAGAGCTTGAGCCGCACCGTGCCGGTGACGTTCTCCTGGCTCTTGTCGATCAGCGCCTGCAGCATCTCGCGCTCCGGCGAGTACCAGAAGCCGTAGTAGATCAGCTCGGCATATTTCGGCATCACCTCGTCCTTGAGATGGCCGGCGCCGCGGTCGAGCGTGATCGATTCGATGCCGCGATGAGCGGCATAGAGGATCGTGCCACCGGGCGTCTCGTAGATGCCACGGCTCTTCATGCCCACGAAGCGGTTCTCGACCAGGTCGAGGCGGCCGATGCCGTTGGCCTTGCCCAACTCGTTGAGTTTCGTGAGCAGGGTCGCGGGCGACATCCTCACGCCGTCGATGGCGACCGCGTCGCCGCGCTCGAACTCGATCTCGATATAGGTCGCCTTGTCCGGCGCGGTCTCGGGCGAGATCGTGCGCTGGTAGACCATCTCGTCGGCCTCTTCCCACGGATCTTCGAGGATCTTGCCCTCGCTGGAGGAGTGCAGGAGGTTGGCGTCGACCGAGAACGGCGCCTCGCCGCGCTTGTCCTTGGCGATCGGGATCTGGTGCTCCTCGGCGAATTCGAGCAGCTTGGTGCGCGAGGTCAGCTCCCATTCGCGCCACGGCGCGATCACCTTGATGTCGGGCTTCAGAGCATAATAGGAGAGCTCGAAGCGGACCTGGTCGTTGCCCTTGCCGGTGGCGCCGTGACAGACCGCGTCGGCGCCGGTCTTCAGCGCGAGGCCGATCTGGTGCTTCGAGATCAGGGGCCGCGCGATCGAGGTGCCGAGCAGGTACTGGCCCTCGTAGAGCGCGTTGGCGCGGAACATCGGGAAGACGAAATCCTTCACGAACTCTTCGCGCACGTCCTCGATGAAGATGTTCTCGGGCTTGATGCCGAGCAGCTCCGCCTTCTTGCGGGCCGGCGACAGCTCCTCGCCCTGGCCGAGATCGGCTGTGAAGGTCACCACCTCGCAGCCATAGGCCGTCTGCAGCCACTTCAGGATGACCGAGGTGTCGAGGCCGCCGGAATAGGCCAGGACGACCTTCTTGATGTCGCCCTTCTTGTAGGCGCCGGTATAAGAAACGCTCATGCTGGCCGCTTTCTTGTCGATTCGGTAAACGCGGGCGGAATATAGCGGTCGACCCCACCGGGGCAAGCGCGCCGCAAAGAGGCTATAATTGGGAAGAGAATTGCCCGATCATGGTTTCCCCCCTCGACCGCCTGTCCTACGCCGCCCGCCAGACCGCGCGGGTCGCCTGGTATGCCGGCCATTATGCCGCCGGCCGCCGTATCCTGAAGCCCATGCCCAAGCCCGATTTTCCCGTCGGGCCGACCCCCGGCCGGGCCGAGCTGACCGCCGACATGCGCGCCCTGTTCCAGCGGGAATGGCGGGACGTCGCCGCCGGCCTGTTCCCCGCCCCGCGCCTGCTGGGACCGGAGCCCGCCGAGTTCCTGCGCCGCAGCCTGCTCTATTTCCGTGACCTGCCGCAGGTCGACGCGCGGCGGCACGGCGCTCTGGACGACGAGATGCCACCCGGCACCCAGGCCGACGGCCTGCCCGACTACCACCGGCAGAATTTCCACTTCCAGAGCGACGGCTGGCTCTCGGACCATTCCGCCGCCCTGTACGACACGCAGGTCGAGGTCCTGTTCACCGGCGCTGCCGACGTAATGCGCCGTCGCGCCCTGGCGCCGATCGCGACGTGGCTGGCGGACCGAAACCAGCGCGACGTGCGCGGTCTCGACGTCGCCTGCGGCACCGGCCGCCTGCTCGCCATGATACATGGCGCCTGGCCGGGGATGAAGCTCACGGGCATCGATCTCAGCCGGCCATATCTCGACGAGGCGCGCCGCCTCATCGGCCGTACGGCGCGAGTGAAGCTTGAAGAAGCCGCGGCCGAAGCACTGCCTCATGCCGATGCGAGCCTCGACCTCATCGTCTCCTCGTTCCTGCTGCACGAACTGCCGCAGGAGATTCGCGCGAGGGCCATCGCCGAGATGGCCCGCGTCGTGAAGCCCGACGGTCTCGTCGTGATCGTCGACTCCCTCCAAAAAGGCGACCGCCCCGACTGGGACGGCCTGCTCGACCTCTTTCCGCATTACTTCCACGAGCCGTATTACGCGGAGTATACCGCGGGCCGCCTCGAAGACTGGTTCCAGGCGACCGGGCTCCAGCCCGTTTCGAAGGAACTCGCCTTCCTGTCGAAGATCGCGGCTTTCACGAAGTAGACGAGACGAAGAGCCTCAATGGAGCGCGCCACTCCAGTGGCGCTTCATGTCTTGCTGATCGTCAAAGCTTGAGCGCCACTGGAGTGGCGCGCTCCATTGATCGACCTATTAAAGCGCCACCTTCACACCGCGCTGGCGGAGGCTGGCGCTCTTGAGCTGGCCGCAGGCGGCGGAGATGTCGCGGCCGCGCGGCGTGCGCACGGGGGCGCTGAGCCCGCCATCGTTCACGATCTCGGCGAAGCGATGGATGCGGTTGTTCGAGCTGCACTCGTAGGGCGCGCCCGGCCAGGGATTGAACGGGATCAGGTTCACCTTGGCGTGGATCGGCTTCAGGATGCGCACCAGCTCGCGCGCATCGGCGTCGCTGTCGTTGACGCCCTTCAGCATCGCATACTCGAAGGTGATTCGCCGGCTGTTGCGCGCGCCGGGATAGTCGGCGCAGGCCCGCAGCAGCTCGGCGATCGGCCACTTCCGGTTGATCGGCACCAAGGTGTCTCGCACCTCGTCGTTCACGGCATGCAGCGATACCGCGAGATTGACGTCGAGCGCCTCGCCGACCTTCGGGATCATCGGCACGACGCCGGAGGTCGAGAGGGTGATGCGGCGGCGGCTGAGCGCGATGCCCTGGTCGTCCATGACGATCTTGAGCGCCGTGACCACATTGTCGAAATTGTAGAGCGGTTCGCCCATACCCATCATGACGATGTTGCTGAGCATGCGCTGGGCGTCGGCGGTCGGGGTCGGCCATTCGCCGTAGCTGTCGCGCGCCACCATGAACTGGCCGACGATCTCGTCCGGCGTGAGGTTGCGCACCAGCGGCTGGGTGCCGGTGTGGCAGAAGGTGCAGGTGAGCGTGCAGCCGACCTGGCTGGAGACGCAGACCGAGCCGCGATCGGTCTCCGGGATGTTGACCGTCTCGGCCTCGTTGCCGTCGGCGAAGCGCAGCAGCCACTTGCGCGTGCCGTCGGTCGAGCGCTGCTCGGTCACGATCGAGGGCCGCTCGATGACGAACTGGTCGGCGAGGCGATCGCGCGCCTTCTTGGCGATGTTGGTCATGCGCCCGAAGTCGGTGACGCCGTGCCAGTAGATCCACTGCCAGATCTGGGCGGCGCGGAATGGCTCCAGCCCGGCCTCGGCCAGCGCCGCCTTCAGCCCGTCGCGAGACAGGCCGATCAGGTTGCGGCGCAGGTCGTTGCGGCCGTGCGCAGGGGCGCCGGGCTCGAGGATCTGCAGCGGTTCGGTGGGCAGAACGGACATGAAGCGCTCGAGATAGTCGCCGCACACGCTCTGCGCAACCGGTGCAGGGTAAACTATTGTTTCGCCTGCTCTTTTTTCCGCTGCCGCAACCGCTCCTTGCGCTTGTAGAGCGGCTCGCCGAACACCGGCAGCTCCAGCGCCTCGGTGGGAGCGCCCTCGCCGACCGGCCGCGGGGCATGGCGTCCGAGGCTGATCAGCCGGTCGTACATGACCAGCGCGCCGGCGGTGCCGAGGTTGACCGAAAACCGGGTCGGGATCTTCACGACATAGTCGCAGGTCGACTGAACCGCGGGCGACAGGCCCTCCCGCTCCGAGCCCAGGATGTAGGCGCACTGGCGCGGATGCCGGAAGCTCGGCAGCTCGATGGCGTCGTCGGTGATCTCGATGCCGACCAGCCGGCAGCCCAGCGGCAGGCGGAAGCTTTCCAGGTCGGCAAACCGGTAGGTCGGCACCGACAACGGCGTATCCGACGTGTCCGCAAGCGCGCCGGCGCGCGCGTCGTACTGGGCGCGCAAGGTGAAGACGAACGAGGCGCCGAACGCATGGGCCGTCCGGAACAGCGTGCCGACGTTCATCGACTTGCTCGGACCCTCGATACCGATGCCGAAATAGCCTTTCATGGCCCTTCGATTTGTTGCAGTAATGATTGGCAGGCGTTGCCATCCTTCCGGTAGCGCCCAGCCTGCCGTCAAACAAGGCCCTGATGACCGTTTCCTCGCCGTTGGACAGTGTTCGCGCCCAGTACGAGGCGCTTCCCTATCCTTCCCGAGACCCGCGCGACGAGGCGATCCGCCTGATCACGGGCACGCCGAGCCACGCCCTCGAGATCAACCACTATCTCTATGCAGGCCGGCTGAATTTCATCCGGCCCTTCCGTGCGCTGGTTGCCGGCGGCGGCACGGGCGATGCCTGCATCATGCTGGCCCAGCAGCTCGTGGATCGCCGCTGCCCCGGCGAGGTCGTCTATCTCGACCTCTCCACCGCGTCACGGCAGGTCTGCGAGGCACGCGCCAAGGCGCGCGGCCTGCGCAACATCACGTTCCTGACCGGCTCGCTGCTCGACCTGCCGACGATGAACATCGGCCAGTTCGACTACATCGACTGCACCGGCGTGCTGCACCACCTACCCGACCCGACCACCGGCATGCAGGCCCTGGCGAGCGTGCTGCACAACGAGGGCGGCATGGGCGTCATGCTCTACGGCGAGTATGGCCGCAGCGGCGTCTACCCCCTGCAGGAGATGCTGCAGACCCTGGCGCCGCCGTCGATGGCGATCGAGGACCGGCTGGCGATGGCCAAGCGCCTGATCCGCTTCCTGCCGACCACCAACCTGTTCCGCCGCAACCCCTACCTCAACGACCATGTGACGGGCGGCGATGCCGGCCTCTACGACCTGCTGCTGCACAGCTGCGACCGCGCCTTCACGGTGCCCCAGATCGGCAAAATGGCCGCCGCGTCCGGCCTGCGCGTCGTCGCGTTCCTCGAACCGGTGCGCTACGAGCCCGCGACCTACATGAGCGATCCGGTGATCGCGCGCCAGATGAGCTCGCTGCCGCTGCTCGAACGGGCGGCCTTCGCGGAGCGTCTCGCCGGCAACCTGCGCACCCACGTATTCTATGCCACCCGCGCCGGATTCGACACGGTCGCGCGGCCCGAGGACACGTCGGCCATCCCGGTGCTGCGCGAGATGGACGCGCAGAAGTTCGCCGCGGGTCTGCAGCCCGGCGCGCCGCTGGTCGCCAACCTCGACGGTTTCCCGTGGCGGGCCCAGCTGCCGCCGCTGGCGCCCCGCATCATCTCGCAGATCGACGGCCGCCGGACGGTCGCGGAGATCTACACCTCGCTCGGCACCCAGGGCGGCCTGCCGCAGTGGGAGGACTTCTACACGCAGTTCGAGGACCTCTACGTCAAGCTGAACGGCGTCAATCACCTGCTGCTGCGCTTCCGCACCTGACATAACGCCTGCGAGATCCGCAATGAGCGGTCACGTCCTGGCCATCGCGCTCGGCAACTCCCTCCTCTGGTCGATCTATCTCCTGCTGACGCGTCATGTCGTGAGCGGCGCGCAACTCGATGCCTGGGCCTATACGCTGGTGCAGCTGCTGAGCGCGGGCCTCGCCATGCTCTGGGTTGGCCGGCGGACGCCCGGGAGCTGGGCCGACCTGCTGGTGCCATGGACGGTCTGCTACGCTTTCATGCGCGTGATCATCAATGGCTGCACGGCCGCGGCCATCGTCTGGCTGGCCGTGACGCAGAGCACGCTCATCTCGACCGTGAGCGTGCTGATCGGGGCCGGGACAGGCTGGGCCCTGTCGCGCCAGTCGCCCGCCCGACGCGACTGGCCAGGGCTCGCGCTGCTGGCCCTCGGCGTCGTGGTCTTCGTTGCCGGGCTGGGCTCCGACACCGCGTGGCGCGGCGTGGCCTGGTTGATCGCCTCCGAGACCGTGGCGGTCGCGGCCTCGTGGATGATCGCCTACCATCCGCGCAATCGCGCGGCCGATCCGGCAGCGCGCAGCCGCTTCACCGGCGAGATCCTGGTCGCCGCCTCGCTGGCGCTGATCCTCGTCTGGACCTTGGCCGGCCTCGTGGGCGCGATGGCCTCGCCCTGGGCCGGCGGCGGCGATGCGTTCGGGCGGATCGAACTCTGGCTCTACGCGATCCTGGCCGGCCTGCTGTTCCGCGCCCCCGGCACCTGGCTTGGCTTCTGGACCATCAACCATTCGGGCGTGCAGACCTACCTGATCGCCCTCACCTCGATGCCGTTCTTCGCCATCGCGCTGGAAGCCGTGTTCGCCCGCCTGGGCTGGCTGACGCCCGCTAGCTTGACCACGGCGGAGTGGCTGGCCGCCGGCGTAATCCTCGCCGGCGCCGTCTGGCTGATCATCGTTCGCGTCCGGACGCCTACGCCTTCTTGAGCGCGTCCGGGTTGAGGATGTTGATCGGGCTGCCATCGAGCCAGGCTTCGATGTCCTTGATCGTGCCCTCGTAGAAGTGCCGGTAGCTCTCCTCGACCACGTAGCCCAGGTGGGGAATGAGCGTGACGTTGTCGAGCTTGGTGAGCGGATGGTCGGCCGACATCGGCTCCTTGTCATAGACGTCGAGGCCGGCGTGCAGGATCGTGCGGTTCCTCAGCGCGTCGATGAGTGCCGCCTCGTCGACGATCGGACCGCGCGAGGTGTTCACCAGGATCGCGGTCTTCTTCATCTTCGCGAGTTCGGCCGCGCCGATCAGGCCGCGCGTGCGATCCGACAAAGCGAGATGGATCGACACGAAGTCCGACGTCGCCAGCAGCTCGTCCTTGCTCACGTACTTCGCGCCGCCTTCCTCCGCCTTCTCCGGCGTGAGGTTCTGGCTCCAGGCCACGACCTCCATACCGAAGGCCTTGCCGTAGCGCGCCGCACGGCTGCCGAGCTTGCCGAGGCCGAGGATGCCCAGCCGCTTGCCTTCGAGCACGACCATCTGCTCGATGCCGTCATGCCACTTGCCCTGGCGCGCCAGCCGCTCGGCCTTGGCAAGGTCGCGGGCGCACATCATCAGCAGCGCCCAGCCCAGCTCCGCGGTCGGCGCGTTGGAGGTGCCGCCCGGCGTGGTGGAGATCGGGATGCCGCGCTCGGCCGCTGCCTTGTCGTCGAGGCTGGCAGCGCGGGCGCCGGTCAGCACCATGAACTTGAGGTTCGGCAGCTTTTCGATCAGCGCGCGAGGAAAAGCAGTCCGCTCGCGCAGCAATCCCAGCATGTCGAAGGGCGCCAGCTTCTGCGCCGCATCCTCGACCGAGGCGAAGGGCTCGTGAAAGACCGTGATCTCGACACCGCGCTTCTTGAGCCGATCCCAGTCGGCCATGCGCATGGCTACCTTCTGGTAGTCGTCGAGCAGGGCAAGCTTCATCGTTTGCAGCATGGCGTTTCCTAGGAGAGAATGTTTTCAAAGCGCACTATAGCCGCGGGAGGCGGTCATGAGCATCACCGTTACGCCAGTGCATCCCGAATTCGTGGCCGAGATCGGCGGCGTCGACGTGGCGCGGCCGCTGAGCCCGCCCGACCGGCAGGCCATCGAAGATGCGATCAACCGCTTCGCGGTCGTGGTGTTCCGCGGGCAGACACTCGACGACGAGAAGCAGGTCGCCTTCGCCCGCAATTTCGGCCCGGTCGCCTCATCCGCGCTCAGGCTCAGGCATCGCGACATCAAGCACCGCATCGATTCGGACGAGGTTGCCGACATCTCCAACCTCGACGGCGACGGCAACGTGCTGAAGCCCGATGCGCGGCGACGGCTCGACGGGCTGGCCAACCGGCTGTGGCACACCGATGCCTCGTTCCGCGCCGTGCCCGGCGCCCTCTCCATGCTCTACGCGCACGTCGTTCCCGATGAAGGCGGCGACACGGAATTCGCCGACATGCGCGCGGCCTACGATGCGCTGCCCGAGACGAAGAAGAAGGAGCTGGAAGGGCTGGTCGCCGAGCATTCGATCTGGCGGTCGCGCGAACAGCTCGGCGTCGTGCAGTACACCGACGAGGAGCGCGCCTCCCTGCCGCCGGTACTGCAGCGGCTGGTGCGCACCCACCCCGGCTCACAGCGCAAGACGCTCTATCTGGCCGCCCATGCCTCGCACATCATCGGTATGCCGGTGGCCGACGGGCGCCTGATCATCCTCGACCTGATCGAGCACGCGACGCAGCCGCGCTTCGTGCATGCCCATCGCTGGGCGAAGGGCGACCTCGTGATCTGGGACAATCGCTGCACCATGCATCGTGCCCGGCCGTTCGACACGACCAGGGTGCGCGACCTGCGCCGCGTGACCACGCGCGACGTCGCCTCGACCCTCGAACAGGCGGCCTGACGTTCCCGTCGCGCGCGGTCAGACCGCGAGGTTGTCGATCAAACGCGTGCGGCCGAGGCGGGCGGCGGCGATGACCCGCGCCGGACCCGCGACGCGCTCGAGCGGCTTCAGGCTTTCGGCATCGACCACGGTGAAATACTCGATGATGTCGAAACCGCCGTCTCGCAGCGCCTGCGAGGCCGCCGCCGTGGCCTCGGTGCAGGACTTCTTTCCGTCGCGCACCGCGTCGGCGACCGTCACGAGCTGCCGGTACAAGCCCAGCGCCTTCGCGCGTTCCTCGGTGCTGAGGTAGCGGTTGCGCGACGACATGGCGAGCCCGTCCGCTTCGCGCACCGTCGGCATGCCCACGATCTCGAACGGCATGGCGAGGTCGCGCACCATGCGCTTGATCACCTGGAGCTGCTGGTAGTCCTTCTCGCCGAAATAGGCGCGATCGGGCATCGCCATCAGCAGGAGCTTGGCGACCACCGTCGCGACGCCCTGGAAATGGCCGGGCCGCAGCGGGCCGCACAGACCGTCGGTGATGCCCGCGACCGTCACGGTCGTCAGCTGCTCGCCGGGATACATCTCCTCCTTGCTCGGCGCGTAGGCGATGCGGCAGCCCGCTTCGCGCAGCTTGGCGAAGTCGCCCTCCTCGTCGCGCGGATAGGCGGAGAAATCCTCCTTCGGGCCGAATTGCGTCGGATTGACGAAGATGCTGGTCACCGGCACGTCGCCACGATCAAGCGCGCCCTTCACCAAGCTGACATGGCCTTCGTGCAGCGCGCCCATGGTCGGCACGAGACCGATGGTGCGACCGGCCTTGCGGAATTCCGCGACGCAGCGGCGCAGGTCGGCCACGGTGCGGACGACGAGAAGGCCAGTGTCTTCGATCGGGTCGCTTGAAGTGTTCACTTGGTTGACCGCACTCATGCTGCTCACTCGTTCAAATTAGCGGGAATTCACAGCCGATCAATGTGAACGAGGCGCCGCGCGGCGATCAGGCCGGCCGCCGCGACGTCATCCGCTTCCAGATGACGTCGTCGAGACGCGTCATCTCCTCGATGCGATCGAAGGTCCGTCTGGTCGCGCCGAGCGACTTCAGGTCTTCGATGCGCGATGCATGATCGCCGCTGCCCCGGTTCAGGGTCAGGCTGCTGAGCGGCGAGAAGCGCGAGCGCAGCGCACCCCAACGCCCAACGATGCCGCGGGCACATGCTGCCACGACGTCCCGCTCGAGCGCGGACAAGTCGTCCATCGAGTAAAGTCCATCGAGCGCGTCCAGGTTCCGGTTCGCCTTTGCGAGCAGCTCCGCCTCGGAAATGGATCTGCCGACTTGAACGCGCCTTCGTGCGTCGAAGGACTTCTCGGCGAAATAGTAGGCGTAGAAATTGTCGAAGTGGGCATCGAGATGCTTGCGTACCTCGCGGGTACCGCCGTCACAAAAGAAGGCGTCGGGCGGCAATGTAAGCGCGGCATGAGGTCCGCGATTCTTGTCGAGTGCAAGACTACGTCCATCCAGCCGGGCGCCTTCGGCCCGCAGATAGAAATAGTATGAAACCAGCCGATCCTGCGGCCGACGCAGGATGCTGAAGGTGAAGCACTCGCCTTCTATCTGATCGAGATGGGCCCAGTCGAAATGGCTGGCGAAAAGACGGTAGGACCTCCGCTGCTGCGGCGACAAGGCCAGGAACTCGACGTTGTCGGTCGCCGGACAGATATGTCGGGAAAGAAAGAACCGCTGCAGAAAGCTCCGGATGCTCATTCCTGCCGTCTTTGGAACATGCAAGAACTTTATCCTCATCCACGGCTCTCCTGCTCCCGAAGGCCCGCCGGAATTTCGGCGCGACGCTCCGACGGGACCGCCACAATATTGGCCGAGGCGGAAGAGCCCTCGCGCATCGGCTCGACGCCGCCGGTCGTGGCTGAGAAGACGAAGATGCCGTAGTCCAGTTCCTCGCGCAGGAAAGCAAGCAACGCGGCGGTGCTCGCCCCCTGCGCCTGCAAGGCCTCGTCATTCGCCTCGACCATCAGGATCGGCCGATGGGCGGCGAGCGTCCTGCGAGCGCCCTCGAGCACATGCAGCTCGGCACCCTCGACGTCGATCTTGATCACGTCGACCGTGACAACGCCCAGCCGCTCGATCAGCGTGTCGAGGCGTTCGACGGGAACGTGCTCGACGCCGGCCGCCGGCGCATCGTCATAGACGAGGGCGCCCAGCGTGTTGTGGCCCGAATGCACGCCGGAGGCGATCTGCAGCGCGGCGGTGCCTTCGCTGCTGCCGACCGCGCAGGGCACGATTGTCACGTTGCCGAGCCGGTTGCGGGCGACATTGTGCTCGAGCTTGCGCCGCTCGCGTGAACTCGGCTCGAAGGCCACGACCCTCCCGGCGGGGCCAACCCGCCTGGCGCTGAACAGCGTGTAGAGCCCTTCGTTGGCGCCCACGTCGAGCACCGTCATGCCGGGCTTCAGGATCTGTCCCAGGAAGCAAAATTCGTTCGGCTCG
Organism: Reyranella sp.; assembly: GCA_017990895.1. Lineage (GTDB taxonomy): Bacteria > Pseudomonadota > Alphaproteobacteria > Reyranellales > Reyranellaceae > Reyranella. The sequence continues at coordinate 5,192 of JAGNNA010000009.1, read as the reverse complement.
AAGGTGCCGCTGACATAGAGGCAGAGGCTGTGATCGTTGCCGAGCATCACGTCGACCGAGAGACCGTCGTACCACCGCACGGTCAGCGGGACCTCGAGCCGGTGCTCGACGGCATGTTCCCAGAGCACGCCGCGGCGCAGAGCGCCCCAGTTTCGCTCGATGTAGTACTCGGCGGCGAAGGTCCAACCGGGATAGCGCTCGAGTCTCAGTCCGCGGCGCGCGAGGAGCTTTGCGTAGAGGCGACCCAGCGCCGGAGCGTGGGAGAGCAGAGCGGGCCCGATCCGGTCGAGCAGGGCACCAACCTGGTAGGGAATGTTCCGGCGATGGTGTGCCCATATCCCGACAAGACCCCGGGGACGCTCGGCATCGTTCATGGCAACTTTCATGATCCGAACCGCAATGGCAGCATTCCGGCAAAAACCTTCGAACCGTCCTGGATGCCGGTGCAGCCAAGACCGCGCCATTACGAGCCTTCCCAGAGCACACATGGCCGCTGCACCGATACCGGTGCAGACGATTCTGTGCCATGGGAAGAATTGGAGCGGGCGAAGGGATTCGAACCCTCGACCCCGACCTTGGCAAGGTCGTGCTCTACCCCTGAGCTACGCCCGCGCTCCGTATCCGGCCGGGTAGGCTGCCGGAAGGCGGCGTTGATAGGGCTTTTCCGATGCCTTGGCAAGGGGCTGGCGAACGGCTCTTTTCTCGGGGTAGAGCCGATACCCATCATGCTCGATCCGCACCAGCTGCTCTCCCGTCTCGACGAACTCGGCATCGCCCATCGCACCGTCGAGCATCCGCCGGTCTTCACGGTCGAGGAGGCCAAGGCGCTGCGCGGCGACCTGCCCGGGCATCACATCAAGAACCTCTTCCTGCGCAACCGGAAGGAGGAGATGTGGCTGGTCGTGGCGCTGGAGGACCGCGCCGTCGACCTGAAGCGGCTGGGCGAGCGACTGGGCGCCGGCAAGTTCTCGTTCGGCAGCCCCGATCGGCTGCGCCGCCATCTCGGGGTCGAGCCGGGCTCGGTGACACCGCTCGCCGTCATCAACGATCCGCAGCACCAGGTCAGGCTGGTCCTCGACCGCGCCCTCGCCGAGGGCGACGGGTCGATCAATGCCCATCCGCTGGTGAACACCATGACCACCGCGCTCAGCCTCGCCGACCTGCTGCGCTTCTTCGCGGCGACCGGCCACAAGCCGGAGTGGCTCGACTTTCCCCTGTAGCGTTATTTCATGTAGCGTTATATCATAACGAAATGCTCCGCCGTGCATTCCTCCTGACACCGGCCCTGCTCGCCATCGCCCTGCCGGCCTCGGCGCAGGTGCAACTCAAGGCCGTCGCGACCTTCTCGATCCTGGGCGACCTGCTGGCCGAGGTGGCCGGCGACAAGGTCGAGCTGTCGGTCGTGGTCGGACCCGACATCGACGCCCACGCCTATCAGCCCCGCCCCAGCGACGCGCGCGCGCTTGCGGCTGCGAAGGTGCTGGTGAGCAACGGGCTGGGCTTCGAGGGCTGGATCGACCGGCTGGCCAAGGCGGCGCCCTTCAAGGGCAAGGCGATCGTGGCGACCGCCGGCGTCGCGACCCTCAAGGCGGGTGCGGACCATGGGCATTCACACGGGAACTCACACGGGCACTCGCATGGTCAGGGGCCCGACCCGCATTGCTGGCAGGACGTGCAAAGGGTCCGCACCTATGTCGCCAACATCGCCAGGGGGCTCGCCGAAGCCGATCCGCCGAATGCCGCCCACTATCGCGAACGTGCCCAGGCCTTCGATCGCCGACTGGTCGAGCTGGACGCCTGGGTGAAGGAAGAGATCGCCAGGGTGCCGGCCGACAAGCGGCGGGCGATCACCGGCCACGATTCCTTCCGCTACTTCGCCAGCGCCTACGGCGTGACGTTCCGGTCGCCGCGCGGCTACAACACCGGCAGCGAGCCGTCGGCGCGCGACGTCGCGACGCTGATCCGCGAGGTCCGCGAACAGCGCATCAAGGCGCTGTTCGTCGAGAACATGACCAACCCCGGCCTGATCGACCAGATCGCGCGTGAATCCGGCGCCGTGGTCGGCCCGCGCCTCTTCACCGACGCGCTGTCGGGCCCGGACGGGCCGGCCCCGACCTACGAGAAGATGATGCGCCACAACGTGACCGCCCTCGTCGCGGGCATGCTGAAGAACTGACGCGGGAAGCGATCAGACGGCGACGAAGGGCAGCCCGGCGACCCGCCGGGCCGCCTGCAGGGTGTTGTACATCAGGCAGGCCACAGTCATCGGGCCGACACCGCCCGGCACCGGCGTGATGCATCCCGCCACCTTCCGTGCCTCGCCGAAGGCCACGTCGCCGACCAGCCGGCTCTTGCCCTCCGGCGTCGGAATCCGGTTGATGCCGACGTCGATCACCGCGGCGCCCGGCTTGATCCAGTCACCCTTCACGAACTCGGTCCGGCCGATCGCCACCACCAGGATGTCGGCCTGGCGGCAGAGCCCGGGCAGGTCGCGCGTGCGCGAATGGGTTATGGTCACCGTGCAGTCGGCGCGCAGCAGCAGTTGCGCCACCGGCCGGCCGACGAGATTCGAGCGGCCGACGATCACCGCGTTGAGCCCCGACAAGGATCCCAGCGCATCCTGCAGCAGCATCGAGACGCCGAGCGGCGTGCAGGGTACGGGGAAGTCGAGCGGTGCGCCCGGCGCGATCGAGCCGAGCCGGCCGACATTGATGGGATGGAAGCCGTCGACGTCCTTGGCGGGATCGATGGCGACCAGGACCTGCGCGGTGTCGAGATGCCGGGGCAGCGGCAGCTGGACCAGGATGCCGTTGACCGAGGGGTCGGTGTTGAGGCATCCGATGAGTTCCAGCAGCTCGGCCTGCGTCGTGTCCCCGGGAAGCTGATGATCGAAGCTCGACATCCCGAGCTCGACGGCGAGCCTGCCCTTGCTGCGGACATAGACCTGGCTGGCGGGATCGTCGCCGACGAGCACGGTGGCCAGGCCCGGCTTCGGCCCGCCCTTTGCCACCAGATCGGCAACACCCGCGCCCACGCGCTGGCGCAATCCGCCCGCGAAGGCTTTTCCATCGATCAGTTTCGCATCAGCCATTCTTGTGCATCCATTCGGCAATCCGGTCGGCGAGCACGGCAGGATCGCCCGCGACCATGAGGGTCTTCTCTCGCGCCGTCCCGCCGCGGACGATCTCGAAGGTCGATTTCGGAAGGCGCCAAGCCTGCGCCAGCAGCGCGACGACGGCGTCGTTGGCTTTGCCATCCTCGGGCGCTGCCGTCACTGCGGCCTTGAGCGCGCCTTCAGCCGTGCATTCGAGTGCGAGACGGCGGGCGCGCGGTTGAACGCGCAGCTTGACGGTCACGCCACCGGCGGCTCGGCGCAGGAAAACGGGATCGCCCGGGGCCGTGCTCAGTGCACGAAGGCCGGCCAGACATACTCCCACAGCAGGCTGCGGATGAAGAACAGGCCGAGCAGGAGGATGACGGGCGAGATGTCGACGCCGCCGAGGTTGGGCAGCATGCGGCGGATCGGGCGCAGGACCGGTTCGGTCAACTTGAACAGCATGTCGACCACGACGTTGATGAACCGGTTGCGGACATTCACCACGCCGAATGCCACCAGCCAGCTCATGATCGCGCTTGCGATCACGATCCAGGTGTAGATGTCGATAATCTTGTCGATCAGCACCGCCAACGACAGCATCGGGCCCCCGCGCCTTGACGCCGGCCAACCGCCGGCGCGGCACCCTACTCGGCGGGCCTTGCCGATCACAAGCCCATTCAGGCCCGCGAAAGGGCGAGTTCCACGCTGCCGAGGCGGATCGAGCGCACTGCGCTGATGTCGCGCGGTCCATGCTCGGGCAGCAGCCGGGCGCCGTCGATGAAGGTGCCGCCTGGGCTGCCGAGATCCTCGAGGCCGAGGCGCTGGCCCGAGAGCATCAGCCGTGCATGCGGGCGGCCGACCGAGAGATCGGGCACGCTGAGATCGGTCGGCGCTCCGCCTGGAGCACCGGTCAACGCATAGGTGCCGGAAGTGCCGGCGACCGAGAGCGAGACCGTGCCGCCGTTGCCGAGCGTGCCGGAGAGCCGCCAGCCGCGCGCATCGGGCAGCGCCATCGAGGGGCCGGCCAGAGCGACCGGCCCGGTCGCCGGCGCGGGCCTGGGCGGAGGCGCGAAGCCGCCGCCGGCCACGAACCCCGCCGCAGGTTCGTCGCGCGGCCAGCGCATGAAGGCGAAGACCCACAGCAGGATCAGCGGCACGATCGTTCCCACGCCGGTCAGCGTGAGCAGGATGGCCCCGAGACCGGTCCATCCCGGCAGGCCGGTCTTCTCCACGATGCGCCACGCCATCCACGCTGCCAGCACGGTGCCGATCAGCGCGAAGGCGCCGGTCAGGCCGAAGAAGCTCGCCAGGGCCGCGATTTCAATGCCCATCGATTAGCGCCTCGGCGACGATTCGCCGGCGGGCCAGGTGCTGAAGGCCAGCATGCCCATGACGATGAACGAGCCGATGAACGGCACCAGATGGAACAGCGACAGCGCCCCGGAGAAACCGGCCCGCGTGCAGATGCGCCAAGTCGGGATGATGAGGACCAGGGACACCAGCACGTAGCTGACCAGCATCAGGGCCACCGTGAGGGAGCCCAGCGCGAGCACCCATGTCACCAGGCTGGCCATGTCGTCAGGCGAGGGCAACGACTTCGATCTCCACCATGACGTCGCGCGGCAGCCGGGCGACTTCCACGGTCGAGCGCGCGGGCGTCGAGCTGCCGAAATATTCGGGCAGCCCATAGACCTCGTTCATGGCCGCGAAGCTGTCCATGCTCTTCAGGAACACCGTCGTCTTCACCGCATGGCCGAGATCGCTGCCCGCCGCCTTCAGCACGGCCCGCAGGTTCTTCAGCACCTGGTGCGTCTGCTCGGCGATGCCGCCCTGCACGATCTCGCCGGTTGCCGGGTCGAGCGGAATCTGGCCGGCGCAGAAGACCAGCCCATTGGCCACGACCGCCTGGGAATAGGGGCCGAGCGCCTTGGGGGCGGCGTCGGTCTGAACGACCTTCTTGGCGTGGGTCATCGTCTTACCTCTCCATCGAAAATGCGGATCGAATTGCCGGCCGGACGCTATCACAGGCCGGTTTGCTTGACAGGGGGCGCGGCAACCATTATCCGCGCGGTTCTCCAAGGGTCGGAGGGGGCTG
>JAGNNA010000227.1 GCA_017990895.1 Reyranella sp. | reverse complement strand
GATCCACTTCCTGTCCATCACCGCCGTGGGCTTCGTGCTTTCGGCCGTCGCGGTGTGGGCGGTGCGCGACCGGCTGATCGATCCCACGAGCAAGCCGCGGCCCGGTCGCGGCGGCTGGCGCGGCGCCTGGGACGCCCTGCTCGACGGCGCCCGGCTGATGCTGCGCCAGCGCACGATGGGAGCGCTGCTGATGGTCAATGCCTTCGCCAACGGACCGTGGAGCGTGGCGCTGCAGCTCTGCATCGCGCTGATGGTGGTCGAGCACGACCCGCACCTGTTCGGCCTGCACGGTCTCGCCTCGCTCGGCATGATCATCGGCGCCTGCGGTGTCGGAGATGTGGCTGGCAATCTGGTGGCGGGCAGCGTCCGCTTCCGCCGCCCGCTCTCCACCATGTTCCTCGGCTACGTGGCGATGGGCAGCGGCTTCGCCCTGATCGCGCTGGCCGCCTGGGGCATCGAGAACCCCTACAAGCTGCCGGCGATGATGCTGGCGGGCCTGATCGCGGGCTTTGGCGGGCCCTTCTTCTTCATCCCGATGATTACCCGCATGCAGACCGTTTTCCACGGCGCCGAGATCGCCCGCGTCTTCCGTCTGCGGCTGGCGGTCATGGCGGGCTCGATGCTGCTGTTCAACGTGGCGGCGACGCCGCTCTTCGACCTGATCGGCCCGACCCACACCGAGTTCTGGTTTGGCCTGCTCCTGCTGGCCCTCGGCATCGCCGGCTGGTTCCATTACCGCAAGGTCGAGGACCGCGAGGCGGCCGGCGCTGCGGCGTCAGTCGAGCAGCGGCACGTGCCGTGAGCAGTCACGCGGCAGGGCGCCGGTGAGGCGCGGGTCGGGAAACACCTCGACCTCGAAGGCGAAGGGCACGAAGCCGGAGCGCCGGTAGAAGTCGAGCGCCGCCGGATGGTCGAGTGTGCAGGTATGCACCCAGAACCGCTTGATCGGCCGTGACCACGCCCGAGCGATCGCCTCGTTCATCAGCGCGCGGCCGACGCCCGTCCCCACCAGCGCCGGGGCCACCCCGAAGAAGGCCAGTTCGCATTCCCCTGGTTGGCTGAAGTCCAGCTCCAGTATCCCGGCATCCCGCCCGTCCCGGCGCAGCGCGAAGAACTCCACCTGCGGATTGTCGAGGACCGCCTGCAGCTTCTCGTCCGCCATAACCAGCCGCGAGAACCACAGCCACTCCATCCCCACCACACGATAGAGCTTGCGATAGGCCGCAATTGTGCGCTCCAGCGGCTCCAGTATGACGCCCGCCGGAAACGGCTGCGCCGGTCGCTCCGGTGGACGGCTCAACATTTCGAGGCTCGTCACGACCGTAGCGACATGGCCCGAAGGAATGGCGGAATAGCCGGGAGGCAGGGCGGGATTGGGTGAACTCATGCTGCGCACTTGATTACCCGATCGAGACTAAACGGGCCAAGCTCTCCACAGCTTTGGACTGAATTGCGCCCTTGCGGATAACACCGTGTATCGATAACGTCGGTTTAGATACACGGCGTTACCCAGAAGGAGACTTCCCGTGGCCAAGGCATTTCCGACCGACAATCCGTTCCTTCGCGGCTACTTCGCGCCCGTCAACACCGAGGCCGATGCCGGGCATCTCCACATCACCGGCGAGATGCCCAGGGAACTGTGCGGCACGCTCTACCGCAACGGGCCGAACCCGCAGTTCGCGCCGCGCGGGCCGTATCACTGGTTCGGCGGCGACGGCATGATCCACGCCTTCCACATCGAGAACGGCAACGTCTCGTACAAGAACCGCTGGGTGCGGACGCCCAAGTGGAAGATCGAGAACGAAGAGGGCGAGGGTCTCTCCGGCACGTTCGGCAATCCGCGCTACACCGATCCGCGCGTCTTTGCGCTCAACTCGACCATCGCCAACACCAACATCGTGTGGCACGGCGGCAAGCTGCTGGCGCTCGAAGAGGCGCATGCGCCCTTCTCGCTCGACCCCAAGAGCCTGATGCCGGTCGGCCCGAAGGACGGCGGATATGAGACGTTCGGCGACAAGCTCATCGGGCCGTTCACGGCGCATCCCAAGTTCGATCCCGAGACAGGGGAGATGATCTTCTTTGGTTATTCGGCGACCGGCCGCTTCACCAAGGAAATCAGCATCCAGACCGTGACCGAGGACGGCACCGTCACGCGGGCGGAAATGCTCGACGGGCCGTTCCCTTCGATGATCCACGATTTCGCGGTGACGAAGAACTGGATCGTCGTTCCGGTCTTCCCGCTCACCTCGTCGATGGAACGCGCCATGGACGGGCTGCCACCCTTCGCCTGGGAACCGGACAAGGGCACGCACATCGCCTTCATCCCGCGTAAGGGCACGGTGGCAGACGTGAAGTGGGTGACGCCACCGCCATCCTATGTCTTCCACCCGATGAATCATTTCGAGACGGCGGACGGCAAGGTCGTGATCGACGTCATGAAGTACGACGTGGCACCGCTCTTCCCGCTGCCCGACGGTTCGCCATCGACCAAGGAGCCGCCGGCGGCACGCCTGTTCCGCTGGACTTTCGACCTCGGCGGCCAGGGCAACACCTTCCGCGAGGAACAGCTCGACGACCGCGCTGGCGAGTTCCCGCGCTTCGACGAGCGCTTCTGCATGAGCGACTACCGGCATGGCTGGATCGTGTCGGGCAACATTACCCATGCCGGCGTCCGCCGTGGCGAGGGCATCACCCATTACGACCTCAAGAAGGGCACCAACGCCACCTGGAAGGCCGGCGAGGATGACCGGTTCGGCGAGCCGGTATTCGTGCCGCGCCACGACAAGGCGGCCGAAGGCGATGGCTGGGTGCTGGCCACGATCTTCCGCTCGGCCGAGGGCCGCAGCGACCTCGCAGTCTTCGAGGCCACCGACATCGCCCGCGGTCCGGTGGCTCTCGCTCATCTCAGCAGCCGGGTGCCGGCGGGCTTCCACGGCAACTGGCGCCCCGGTACCCTGTGACGATGATCACCGTCCATCACCTGAACAATTCCCGATCGCAGCGCATCCTCTGGATGCTCGAGGAGCTTGGCCTGCCCTACGAGGTGAAGCGCTACCAGCGCAAACCCTCGATGCAGGCGCCCGACGAGCTGCGCAACGTGCATCCGCTGGGCAAGTCGCCGGTGATCACCGACGGCGACAAGGTGCTGGCCGAGTCGGGGGCCATCCTCGAATACCTGTCGGAAACCTACGGCGGCGGCCGCTTCACCCCGGCCCCCGGAACGACCGAGCGGCTGCACTACACCTACTTCATGCATTACGCGGAGGGCTCGCTGATGCCGCTCCTGTTCATGAAGCTGGTGTTCAACCGCATCCCCTCGCGGGTACCCTTCTTCATGCGGCCGGTGGCGCGTGCCATCTCCAACGGCGCCGACAAGTCGCTGCTGATGCCGCAGATCGGCAACCACTTCATGTTCCTGGAAGGCGAGCTGATGCGCCGCGAATGGTTTGCCGGCCCCGAGTTCACCGCGGCCGACATCCAGATGAGCTTCCCGCTGGAAGCCGCTACGGCGCGCTCGCCCATGGTCAACAAGATGCCGAAGCTCAAGGGCTTCCTCGACCGCATCCATGCCCGTCCCGCCTACAAGCGGGCGCTGGAAAAGGGCGGCGCCTACGAGCTGGCCGGGTAGCGAAGACAAGCGGGGCCGTGCTAGGCCCTTGGTCCACCACGACGAACAGACGAATCCAAGGAGCGAAACGATGGCCCTTCCCGCCCTGCTGCGCGACAACCTCTCGATCCCGGTGGTCGGCGCGCCGCTGTTCATCGTGTCCAACCCCGACCTCGTGATCGAGCAGTGCAAGGCGGGCGTGGTCGGCTCCTTCCCGGCCCTGAACGCGCGACCGAAGGAGATGCTCGAGGAGTGGCTGAAGCGCATCACCGGCGAGCTGGCCGAGTACAAGGCCAAGCACCCCGAGAAGAAGGTGGCGCCCTTCGCGGTCAACCAGATCGTGCACTCGTCGAACGACCGCCTGCAGCACGACATCGACATGTGCGAGAAGTACAAGGTGCCGATCCAGATCACCTCGCTGCGCGCACCCGACGATGTCGTCGTCTCGGCGCACCGCTACGGCTGCCTGGTGTTCCACGACGTGACCAACGTGGCCCATGCCAAGCGCGCACTGAAGGCGGGCGTCGACGGCCTGATCCTGGTCTGCGCCGGCGCCGGCGGCCATGCCGGCCGTCTCTCGCCCTTCGCGCTGGTGCCCGAAGTGCGCCAGTTCTACGACGGCACGATCCTGCTCTCGGGTTCGATCTCCAACGGCGCCTCGGTGCTGGCCGCCCAGGCGCTGGGCGCCGACCTCGCCTATCTCGGCACGCGCTTCACCGCGAGCAAGGAAGGCAACGCCACCGACGCCAACAAGCAGTGCATCATCGATTCGACCGGCGAGGAGATCGTCTACACCAACCTCTTCACCGGCGTGCACGGCAACTACATGAAGCGCAGCATCGCGGCCGCCGGCCTCGATCCCGATGCGCTGCCGGAAGCCGACAAGAGCAAGATGAACTTCGGTTCGGGCGGCAACATGAAGGTCAAGGCCTGGCGCGACATCTGGGGCGCCGGACAGGGCGTCGGCCAGATCCATGACGCCCCGCCGGCCGCCGAGATCGTGGCCCGGCTCAAGGCCGAGTACGACGCCGCACGCGCCGCCCTGTTCGCCGGCGAGACCGTGCCGACGCGCCTCAAGCAGGCCGCCGAGTAGTCCGGCCGGCGACCCCGGATGAGCGCGTCCCTGCTCCGGCTTGCCATTCTGGCGCTACTCGCCGCGCCCGGCGCCGCCGCGGCGCAGACCGGCATCGACGCGCGCTTCAACGACCTGCAGCGCTCGATCTCGGCCCTCTCGAGCCAGATCGAGCAGCTCAAGGCCCAGGAGCGCCAGCTCGAGCAACAATTGACGAAGATGCAGACGAGCTTCGAGCAACGCATCGAGCGGCTGGAGAAAGGTCCAGCCGCCAGGCCCACGCCGAGGACGGGTCGGTAGACGCACCGAGAGCGCGCCCTCGTCAGCCGCCTCGATCGGCGGCGAGATTGGCGGGCCTCATCATGAGAAACGCCGCCAGGGCCACCAGCATCAGGAGCGCGACCACCAGGAAGGCCAGGCCCCAGGCCATCGGCGACATGCCTCCCGCGAGATCGAGCGTCCAGCCGACGACCAGGGGGCCGACGAAGCCGCCCGCGTAGCCCAGCGTCGAATGGACCGCGAGCGTGGCGCCGCGCCGCGCGGGCTCGGCATTGCCGGCCGCGCCCGCGGTGACCGACGACGAATCGAGCCACACCACGACGCCATAGGCGATCACCAGGAGCACCGCCAGCCAGTAGCCGGTCGAGCCCGCGAAACCCACGATCGCGGCGAAGCCGATCGACAGGATCATCGCCGTGGCGACGAGGCGGCGGCGGCCGAAGCGGATCGAGGCCTCGTTGCCCAGAACACTCGCAAAGGTGCCGAGTAGCGCCATCACGGTGACCACCAGCGCGGGCGAGAGCGTGCCTTCGGTGACGCCCGTGCTGCCGGCGACGAACGCGAGGAACGCCACCCCCCAGCCGCGCAGCGCGCTCATCTCCAGCGTATGGACGCAGTAGACGATCGAATAGGCGAAGGCGGACGTGTTGCGCACCACGGGGCGGAAGTCAAACAGCGCGCCCTGCGCTTTGGTGCGCGGCGCCGGCGGCCTGGACGGCACCGACAGCGCCACCATCGTCCAGGCGATGGCGGCGGTCACGGCGGAGAAGACGAAGGTCCAGCGCCAGCCGATCTGGTCGGCCAGCACGTCGCCCAGCAGGTAGGAGACCGCGCCGGAGATGCCGATGCTGGCAGCGTGCCCCGTAACGGCGCGTGACATGAGCTTCGAATCCACCTGGTCGGCCAGCAGCTTGAGACCGGTCATGTAGGTGCCGGCCCAGCCAATGCCCGCCAGCGCGCGCGTGAAGAAGGCCGACCAGAATCCGTCGGCGAACAGGCCGAACATGAGGTGGCCCGCGACCGTGCAGGCGACGCCGAACAGGTAGACCCTCTTGCCGTCGATCCGGTCGGTGAGCGTGACCAGCACCGGCACCGCCACCATGTAGGCGCCGAAGAAGATCGCAGTGATCCAGCCCGCCTCGCTGTTGCTGAGGCTCCAGCGCTGCATCATCTGCGGCAGCAGCGCTGGCCAGAATCCCGCGCCGATCTGCACGAAGATCTGCGCCGCGCAAACGATCGCGACCAGGCGGGCGCCGGACATCGTCCTAGTCGGCATGGCTCACCGTCGGTTGCGGCACCGGGATCATCCAGAGGGCCGCGAATGCGGTGAGGCAGAGTGCGGAGGAGATGACCAGCACCCCGGCGCCCAGCCGATCGATCAGCAGCGCGAAGACGAAGGGCGCACCGGCCGACAGGAAGCGCGACGGGGCGCCGAGCAGGCCCAGCCGGTAGCCGTAGCTCTTGGGCCCGTAGAGCGCGAGGGGCACCGTGCCGCGCGCGATGGTGATCACGCCGTTGCCCATCCCGTGCAGCACCGCGAAGACGCTGGCCATCAGGCCACCGCCGAAGCCGAGCAGGAGGGCGGCACCCACCGGGTGCGTCGTGGTGGCGAGGCGGCCCGAGGTCAGCGGATGCAGGTGTCGCAGCGGCCCGGCCTCAAGCATGCGGGCCGCGACCTGGGCCGGGCCGATCAAGGCGCCGGCCGCTATGGCCTGCGTCGGCGTGGCACCCGCCGCTTCCATGATGCGCGGGAAATGCGCCGCCATGCCCGACGAGACGATCCATGCGCCGGAGAAGGCGATGGCCAGCAGCACCATGGTGCGATCGAACGGCACCGGCTCGTCGACCGCCTTCAGAGTGGCCGCGAGATCGTTCGGCCGCGGCAGCAGCAGGGAGTTGCAGGGAAGGCCGATCACGACATGCGCGGCGGCCCACAACAGGCAGGTCTCGCGCCAGCCGATGCTGCCGGCACCCCAGGCGGTCAGCGGCCAGGCGACGGTGCTGGCGAAGCCCGCCAGCAGGGTGATGCCGGTGATCGCACCACGCGCATCCTTGCCGTAGAGCCGTCCCAGCGCACCGAAGGCGGCGTCGTACAGCCCAAGCCCCATGCCGATGCCCAGCAGGGTCCAGGCGGCGGCGAAGGGCAGGAAAGAATGCGCCTGCGACAACAGCACGAGCGCTGCCGCAAACAGGAGGCTCGAGACCGACAGCACCCCGTTGCCGCCGGCCCGGTCGATGATCCGCCCCACCTTCGGCCCGATCATCGCAGAGATGATCAAGGCTGCCGAGAAGGTGCCGAAGTACAGCTCGGTCGAGATGCCGATGTCCCGACCCATCTCGTCCGCCAGCACGGCTGGCAGATAGTAGGTCGAGCCCCAGGCCAGCGTCTGAGCGGTCCCAAGGACGATGATCGTCGACAGGCGGTGGCGATCCATCAGGAGGCTTTGGGCCCGCAGCAGCCGGTGGCGGCAGGCGCCGGCTTCGCGGGCGCGCAGCATCCCGATACGGCGGCCGGCGCGGCGGAAGCGGGCGCGCCATTGCAGACACCGGTTTCCGGCAGCACCAGTTCGACCCGGCCGGCGGCGTCGTGGTCGCCCGCCAGTTCGGCGGCGATCGAACGGACCTGTTCGTAGCCCGTCATCATCAGGAAGGTCGGCGCGCGGCCGTAGGACTTCATGCCGGCGAAGTAGAAGCCCTGCTCCGGCTGCGCCAGCTCGCGCGCGCCGTGGGGCCGCACCGAGCCGCAGCTATGCTCATTGGGATCGATCAGCGGCGCCAGAGTCGGCGGGCATTCGAGCGCCGGATCGAGCGACAGCCGGATCTCGCGCAGGAAGTCGAGGTCGGGCCGGAAGCCGGTCGAGACCACCAGCTCGTCGACCGCGACATGGCGACCGGGGCATCCCGCGCCCGCGACGACGATCCGGTCGCCATCGCGCGCGATGCGGTTCACGCGGAAGCCGCTCTCGATCGTAAGGCTGCCGCTCGCCACCAGACCGGCGAAGGCGGTACCCAGCGCGCCGCGGGCGGAAAGCTGGTCGGCCGCGCCGCCGCCGAACGACTTCTCCGGCGCGTCGCCACGCAGCAGCCAGACGATGTTGGTGGCGGGCTCCTGCTCCTTCAACTTCGCGAGATCGAGCAGGGTGCCGACGGCGGAATGGCCGGCGCCCAGCACGGCCACGCAGCGGCCGGCATAGCGCGG
>JAGNNA010000226.1 GCA_017990895.1 Reyranella sp. | reverse complement strand
GTCGCCGCAGCGTCGGCCGCCGCCGCCGTCGCGGCGAGCACAGTCGCACTGTCGGCAATGCCCAGCGAGAAGGAGCGTCCGCCCCGGCCCGAGGTCGCGGTGCCGCGCACCGGCCGCTCGTGCGTGAGCAGCGCCACGCCGTCGAGTGCTTGCGCGAAAATGCCGGCGCGCAGCGACTGGCCGGGCGCCAGATGGATCGCGATATCGCCGCCATCGTTTACATAGGCCTTGTCGAGCGTGCGGCCGCGGACCATCGCCTGCAGCATCTCGTCGGCGACAGCACCGGCGACGGCGGCCATCGGCGTAATGAAGGCGGCGCGATGCGGCCACACGGCTTCGGCCATGCGCCGCGCCACCGGGCCTTGCAGCAGCGGATAGGCTTCTCCGACCGGGCGGCGCAGGACGGGCAACTCGCCGACCAGTGCCGGCAGGATGTCACCGAAACGCTCGACCGCCTGCACGTAGGCACGTTCCACTTCGTCCGCCCGCCCGAACGCTTCGATTATCAAGTCGATCGGCCCGTGCTGCAGATGCAGCCGTCCGTCGGCGAAGCGGGCGGCGACGGCGCTCATTCGATCCGCACCTTGTGGCGCGTCAGCACGTCTTCCAGGGTGACGGCGCGCGACGCGTAGCCGCCCAGCGCCGCATAGTCGTCGGCTCGCAGGGTGAACTCGATGGGCGCGACCAGCGCCGGCGTCGGCACGTAGCCGAAGGACTTCTCCGGCATCTGCGCCACATCGACCATCAGCGTGATGCCGCCGCCCGGCCAGACATACGCCGGCACGCCGCCCAACGTGACCTTGGTGAGCGTGTCGCGCACCGAGCGCGTGAGACGCACCGGATTCTCTGTGACGCCGGCCCTCAGCGAGCCGCCGGCACCTGCCATGAACAGGACGGTACAGAGCGCCGGCTCGCAATTCTCGGCGATGCGCTCGACCACATGACGCACCGGCGCGGGCATCTCGGCCGGCTGCGGCTTCAATGCGTCGTCGAGCGTGAACCAGGCCGAATGCTCGCCGGTCGTCGAGACCATGAGCAGCTTCAGGCCGGGCCACGCTTGCTTGGGGTCGATCTTCTCGAGGATCTCCAGCGGATCGCTGACGTTGGTACCGCCCCAGCCCAGCCCCGGCTCGGCCACCTGGAAGTAGCGGCCCGGCGTCGAGCGGCGGCCGCGTACGCGGATGCCGGCGGGCTTCATGTCGAGGAAGGCGCCGCCCTGATGCTCGCTCAGCACGCCGGTGATGTGGTCGTCGACCACGATCACCTCGTCGACATGGTCCTTCCATTGCGGCGCGAACATGCCGATGGCGGCCGACCCGCAGCCGACCCGCATTCGTTCCTCGAGCGTGCCGTTCACCACCGGTGGCTTGTCGGCCTGCACCACCACGGTCGAGCCGCCATCGATCGTGAGTTCGACGGCCTCGCGATTGCACAGCGCCAGCAGCGTGTCGCAAGTGACGACGCCCTCCTTCTTGCTGCCGCCGGTGAGGTGATGGACACCGCCCAGCGACAGCATCTGCGAACCGTACTCCGCCGTGGTGACGTGGCCCACCGCCTCGCCCTTGACCCGCACCGTCGCCTGCTCGGGCCCGAGATAGCGGTCGGTGTCGATCTTCACCTTCACCCCGCAGTAGCTGAAGATTCCCTCGGTCACGACCGTGACCATGTCGACACCGTCATGCTTCGAGGAGACGATGAACGGCGCCGGCTTGTAGTCGGGATAGGTCGTGGTGGCGCCGATGCCGGTGACGAAGGCGCCCTCACCTTTGCCGAGTTCGCCGCGCCAAGCCGCACTGCCTTCGACGAAGGCGACGCGTGGAAGATCGGGCTTGGCCAGCAGCACCAGCGGATCGACGCGCACCAGCGCGCCGTTCTCGTTGGCATAGCGATCGCAGGCGCCGGCGCGGCCGGGACGGATGCGGCAAAGGACGGGACAGGCATCGCAGCGCACGATGCCGGCGCTGCGTTCGGCCTCCGAGAGCGAGATGTCGTCGCTCATTGCGGCTTTCCCTTCAGGGCGACGATGGCTTCGCGCAGGCGGTGCGGCAACAGCGGGACGCGGTGGATCCGCACGCCGGTGGCGTGATGGACCGCCCCGAGGATGGCGGGCGCCGTCGGCACCAGGGCCGGCTCGCCGATCCCCTTGGCGCCCGAGGGACCGAGCGGCTCGCGGTCCTCGATCAGCAGACACTCGATCCCGGGAACGTCGCCGACGGTGGGGATGAGATAGTCGTGTAGGTTCTCGGTGCGACCCGGCAGGTATTCCTCCATCAGGGCGAGACCCAGCCCTTGCGCGACGCCGCCCTGGATCTGTCCTTCGACGAGGGTCGGGTTGATGGCGCGACCGACATCGTGCGCGGCCACGATGCGCAGAACCTTCACCGTGCCCAGCTCGATATCGACCTCGACCTCGGCCAGCTGCGCGGCGAAGGCGTAGGTCGCATAGGGCACGCCCTGCCCGTCGGCATCGAGCGGCGTGGTCGGCGGATCGAAGGTGCCCTCGCCCATCAGCGGCCCCGCTGTCGCCAGATCGATCGTCCTGACCTCGGCGCCATCGCGGACCGAGAGCGTCGCGCCGTGGAGCGACAGGATCGCGTCGGGACCGGCATTGGCCAGCCGCAGGATCTGCTGGCGCAGATCCTGGCCGGCTTTTTCCGCCGCCTTGCCCGACACGAAGGTCTGGCGCGAAGCCGATGTCTTGCCGGCATCGGCGGTGAGATCGGTGTCGCCCGTCACGAGGGCGAACTGCGAGGCCGGCAGCCCGACCGCATCGGCGGCGATCTGCACCATGATGGTGTTGCTACCCTGGCCGATGTCGAGCGCGCCGCTGTAGAGCGTCAAGGTGCCGCCGGGCGACAGGCCGAGCCGCATGCGTGAGGGGTTCGACATCGAGGTATTGCCGATGCCGTACCACATGCAGCCGATGCCGATGCCCCGACGATGCGAACCAACCTTCGCGTTGAAGGCCTCAATCTCCTCGTGCGCCTTCCGCCAATGCGGTCGCAAGGCCTCGAGACATTGGGCGAGCCCGGCCGAATGGGCGAGCGTCTGGCCGGTCGCGGTCGTGTCGCCGGCGCGCAGGGCGTTGCGATGGCGGAACTCCAGCCGGTCGATGCCGAGCCGGTCCGCGAGTTCGTCCATCATCGCCTCGTGAGCGATGGCGGCCTGCGGCACGCCGAAGCCGCGGAAGGCACCCGCCGGCGGCCCGTTGGTGAAGAAGGCCTCGCCCCAGGTCCGGACGTTGGGAATGGCATAGGGCCCCATCGCATGCACCGGCACGCGGTTGGCGACGGTCGGCCCCCAAGAGGCATAGGCGCCGGTGTCGAACAGGGCGGTCACGTCGCAGGCGAGCAGTTTGCCACCCACATCGCAACCGAAGCGCGCGGTCACCCGAGCTGGATGACGCTTGGTGCTGGCCGCCATGCTCTCGGGCCGCGTGTAGACCAGCGCCACGGGGCGCCCCAGAGTCCAGGCCGCGATGGCGATCAGCGGCTGCACCGAGAGATCGAGCTTGCCGCCGAAGCCGCCGCCGCAGGCGGTCGGCACGATGCGCACCGCCTCGGGCTTCAGCCGCATCAGGTTCGCGATCTCGTCGCGGTCCATGTAGGGCGTCTGCGTGGTCGCATGGATCTCGATCCGGTCGCCGACCCGGCGGGCCCAGCCCGCCTCCGGCTCGATGTAGGCGTGCTCGACGAACGCGGTTTCGAACGTGCCCTCGGCCACGGCGGCGCAATCCTCGAACGCAGCCATCGCATCGCCGCGCTGCACGCCGCCCTTCAGCAGCAGGTTGCCCGGCCTGTCGGCCTGGACCAGCGGCGTCGCCTGCGCCCTCGCGGCGTCGACACCGAACACGGGCGGTTCGGGCATCCACGTGATCGGCACCTCGGTGTCGCGGATCGACAGCACCTCGTCGCGCTCGCCGACCAGGGCGACGACGGCTTCGCCACGATAGCGGACCAGCCCGTCCGCGAGGACCGGCTGGTCCTTGATGTCGGGATAGATTCCGTAGCCGTTGAACGGCACGTCCGCGGCCGTCAGCACCGCCGCGAGACGCCGGCGCAGCGGTTCGAGATCGCCCAGTTCGAAGCGTGCCCGCGCGTGCGGTGAACGCAAGACGCGAATCCACAGCGCATCCTTCGGAATGGAATCGGCGCCGAATACGTCGCGGCCGGTGACCTTGGCAGGGCCGTCGACGCGCACGATACGCGAACCGATGGCCTCGCCGGCCAGTGGCGCGGTCGCAGGCGCCGGTGCGACGACATCCATCACCGCATCGACGATCTTGCCGTAGCCGGTGCAGCGGCAGAGCACGCCGCCCAAAGTGTCCTCGACCTCTGCGCGGGTCGGCTTGCTGTTGCGGCGCACCAACTCCTGCGCGGCCATCAGCATGCCGGGCGTGCAGATGCCGCACTGGGCCGCACCATGATCGAGAAAGGATTGCTGGAGCGCGGCCATCGCATCCGGGCCGGTTTCAAGACCCTCGACGGTCTCGACGCTGTGGCCCGAGATCTGCCCCATGGCCACGAGACAGGAACAAACCTGGCGGCCATCAAGCAGAACCGTGCAGGCGCCGCAGTCGCCGGCATCGCAGCCGACCTTCGTTCCGGTCAGGCCGAGATCGTCGCGCAGCGCCGAAGCCAATCGCGTGACCGGCGCGCCCTCCCAGTCCGTCGCGCGTCCGTTCAGGGTGAATTCGAGCTTCATGCAGCCACCCTCGACAGAAGCCGCCGCAGCAGGACCAGAGCCGCGTCGCTGCGATAATCCGCGCTGCCACGCACATCGTCGATCGGTGACAGTGGCGCGAGATGAGCAGGTTCGATCCGGTCGCCAAGCCGTGCGTCGAACGGGGCGCCGATCAGCACCCGTTCGAGATCGGGCAGTCGCCGAGCCACCGGCGAACAGGCGCCGACGGCGATGCGGGCCGCCGCGACTTTTCCTCCCTCGACCTCGACCACGACGGAGGCCATGGCGATCGAGATCACCAGGTAACGCCGGGCACCCAGCTTCAGAAACGCGCTCCTCGCCCCGGTGCGCGAGCGCGGCACGTGCAGCGCCACGACGAGTTCGCTGGGTTGGCGCGCCGTCGTGCGCACGCCGGTGATGAAGGAAGCGAGCGGCAGGCGCCGCGCGCCGTCGCGGCTCGCCAGTTCCACCTCGGCGTCGAGCGCCAGCAGGGCCGGCACGCCATCGGCCGCCGGCGAGGCGTTGCAGACATTCCCCGCGATCGTCCCGGTATTCTGGATCTGGCGACCACCCACCTCGCGCGCCGCCTGCTTCAGTCCATCGAACATCCGCGGCAGGTCGGCCTCGACCAGTTCACTCCAGCTCGTGATGGCGCCCAGCCGCCAGCCGGCGGAGGTCTCGGAAATGCCGCGCAGAGCGGCGATGCCCGTGATGTCGAGAACGTCTTCGGTGACGGCGCGGCCGACCCGCGCCGGATAGAAGTCGGTGCCACCGGCCAGCACCGTGAAAGGTCGGGTCAGTGCCTGAAGCGCCTCTTCAAGGCCTCGGGGTCGGAGATAATCGCCCATATCGTTCGTGTACGTACGATGACACACGCCACGTGCGAGTCAAACGATTGAGTCGGTGTCAGATGATCCGCGACAGAAGATCGAGGAGCTGCTTCTGCTCCTGGGGATTGAGCGGCTTCAGCGTCTCCCGCGAAACCGCCGGACCGTTCAGCAGCAGCCGGTTGACCAGCCGTTGCCCTTCGGTCGTCAGGCTGAGCAGCGTGCGGCGCGCGTCGCCGGGATCGGGCCGCGAATCGACGAGGCCGCGTTCCTTCAGCCGGCGCACCACGCCCTGCATCGTGGCCTTGTCCATGCCGACGAGACGGCCCAGCAGGTTCTGCGACAACTCGGAATATTCGTCGAGCTTCGCCAGGCTCGAATACTGGGTCGGCGTGATGTTGGGATCGCCGATACCGGTCTGGAAGATGGCACTCGCGCGCTGATGGGCGCGTCGCAGCAGGTAACCGATCTGGTCTTCGATGCGATAGGGCCTGGATGCCGCACTCGACGCAGTCTTCGACTCGAGCTGCTTCTTTGCAACGTTGCTTCGCATCGCCCCCCCGGCTTGCTGCCCCTTCGCTACACCGGCCAAGCGCGTCGCACAACGGTCACATAACACTCTTTGTCGAAGGTGAATGAGCGCAGCTCCCGACTCCCGGCCTCGGAATCCGAAAGCGCGAACCTCTGCCCTCGTTGCAACCTCCTACGCCGATGATGGAGGGGCCCATCGCAACGATCCGGCATTATCTCGCGGCTTCAATGATTTCTGCCTGAGTTTTGCGACGCAATGGCAAGGACGATGACGCGTGGGCACGGCGATGGCAGTGTGATCCGAGACAGCCATGACACAGGACAAGACCATGCCCGGCGCGCTCGAAGGCATCAGGATCGTCGACCTCACCAACATCATCCTCGGCCCCTACGGCACGATGCTGCTGGCCGACCAGGGCGCCGACGTCATCAAGGTCGAAGCACCGGAAGGCGATGCGGTGCGTCATATCGGGAAGCCCGGCAAAACCCCGGGCATGGGACCGACCTATCTGTATGTGAACCGCAACAAGCGCTCGCTCTGCCTCGACCTCAAGAACAGGGACGCGCGCGCCGCCCTGCTCAAGGTCGTGGCGACGGCAGATGCCTTCGTCCATGCATTGCGTCCCCAGGCCATCGAGGCGCTGGGGCTGGGCTACGAGGAGATCCGCAAGGTGAAGCCCGACATCGTCTATGTCGGCGCCTACGGTTATTCGGCACAAGGTCCTTACGGAAAACTGCCGGCCTACGACGATGCCATCCAGGCCCGCTTCGGCATCGCCGACCTGATGGGGCGCGCCGCCGGCGACGATGTTCCGAAATATCCGCCGACCATCATCGCCGACAAGACGGTGGGTCTCACCTTCGCCTTCTCGACCCTTTCAGCCTTGATGCATAGACAGCGCACCGGCGAGGGCCAGTTCGTCGAGGTGCCGATGTTCGAGACCATGTCGGCCTGGCTGCTGGTCGAGCATCTGTGGGAGCGGACCTTCAGCGACGAGGGCGAGGTCGGGTACACGCGGCTGCTCGCCCGCACCCGCAAGCCCTACCGCACCCTGGACGGCTGGATGGCGATCCTGCCCTACAACGACAAGCACTGGCGCAACTTCTTCGAACTGGTCGGCCGGGCAGAGGTGCTGCAGGACCCGCGCTACTCGACCATCAACGCCCGCTCGATGCATATCGGCGAGATGTACGCGATGGTCGAGGCGATCGCGCCGTCGAAGACCACGACCGAATGGGTGAAGCTGCTCGACCAGGCGCAAATCCCCAATGCCCCGGTGTCGAAGCCCGCCGACCTGTTCGAGGATCCGCACCTCGTCTGGCGCAAGCTCTTCAAGAAGTATCCGCACCCGTCGGAAGGCGAGATCATGATGGTCGAGCCCCCGATGACGATGAGCAAGACACCGCCCGCCATCCGCACCATGGCGCCGCTGCAGGGGCAGGATTCGCGCGCCGTGCTGGCCGAGGCTGGCGTCAGCGCTGACGATATCGAAGCCCTGAAGACGTCGGGCGCGCTTATCGAGCCGTAGCTTCGACCGCCAATTCGGCGGCGGCGAGGTCCTCGAGCGCGGCACCGACCGACTTGAACAGGGTGATCGAGGTACGATCGCCGTTGGGGCGGCCGCTTCGTTCGCCGCGCGCCAGCTCGAACAGATCGGCGAGCACGGCAGATTCCGTGATGGCGCCGCTGGCGATCGCCTGCACGATGTCGCCGCCCTCCTTCAACGCCCCGGCGCGGGTGTCGACATAGAGGCGGGCGCGCTGGACGGCCCGATCGTCACTCTCGCGCATCTGCGGCGTGTAAGCGCCCACCAGGTCGACATGCTGACCCTCGCGGAGCCAGTCGCCCTCGACCAGAGGCTCCTTCGACAGCGTGGCGCAGGAGACGATGTCGGCGTCCGGTACCGCGGCGCGGCGGTCGCCGACGGCCCGCACGGCGACCGGACGGCCGACGGCATCCGGCAGGGTGGCCGACAGTCTCTCGGCCAGACTCTCGGCCTGGCGGGGCGTGCGTCCCCAGATCGTCACTTCGCGGATCGGCCGCACCTTCGCATGCACGCGGATCAGCTCGGGCGCCAGGGCGCCTGTACCGATCATCAGCATCCGCTCGGCGTCAGGACGCGACAGGTAG